>NZ_JBFAKG010000141.1:0-19213 GCF_040655595.1 Saccharopolyspora sp. NPDC050389 | reverse complement strand
CAACACGGCATCGACCGCGTCCGCGCAACCGAGCACCTGCCCTACTCATTCCTTCAACACACCGGACTGTCACTCTAAAACACGAAGCTCAGTAACTGGCGTTCTTGGATGCGTGTGGGGCAGGTTTGGCGATGCGGCCCTTTTTCTTTTCTTAATTTTCCCTGAAGCGAAACGACGTTCGCGGGCCGCCGGATGGCAGGAAGGTTCCCACGCTGCGGTCGCGCGGCAACCTGCCGGTTCGCGTGATGGCCGGCAGGTGGAACGTTGGCCGTCGCGCCCGGCCTAGTTCGATGGCAGCGTCCAGGGGTGGAGCATGGGAACCTTTCTGTCGCTGGTGTGGCTGGAGTCTGGCTTGTTCAGCGCGGGATCGGGATCTCGAAGTGGACGGACTGGCTGTGCCGCCCGTCGCCACGCGCGTCGTGGATCTCCTTCGCCACCGCGCGCCAGAAGGGCTCGGCGCCCTCGATCTCCGGGTTGGTGTGCAGGTAGATCGCGGAATACCCCGCCGTGTCGGCGACGAAGTCGCAAGCCAGCGCAACCAGGGCGCGTGCAAGACCGTGTCGGCGATGTGTCCTGGCGACGTACACCCTGAACAGTTGAGCGGTTTCGCCGCTCGGGTAGCGGTCGGCGATCCATTGTGGATGCGGTGGACTGCTGGGGCCGTTGGCTCGCACCGCTGTCGTCGCCGCGACCTCGCCGTCGCGGACCGCGACGAACAGGGCGTGCCGAGGATCCTGCAGATAGGTGCGCTCGATGTCGATCACGTCCGAGTGCCATGTCGAGTCGTAGCCGTGCCCGAACTCTTTGTAGAAGGTGTCGAGCATGACCTTCCGCGCGCCGTCGACGTCGGATGGCTGGGCGGTGCGGACGGTGTACTCGCCGATGCGGTGTTCGATGTTGTGCTGCATCGCGTCCTCTCCGAGCGATTCGGTGATGCGTGTTCGTTCTGGTTGGCAGAAAGGTTCCCTTGCTGCGGATCCGGGCCAGCCGAAACCACGCCAGTGGTGCAATGATAATCATTTTCAATCAACCTGCAGGTGATGGCCCCCGTTTGAGTTGGGCCGCCGGGGCGTGGTTGACAGGAAAGTTCCCATGCTGTCGCCCTCTGAAGCGGGTTGACGGGGTGTGGGGGTGGGATTACGTTCAACGGCTGTTGTGGTCAGACCGTATGGCCAGTGAGGGGTTTGATGAATCTCCACGCGTTGCTGGGCGAACGGACGCGGGATCGCGGGCCGGTCAGGGTCGGTGTGATCGGGGCGGGGAAGTTCGCCTCGATGTTTCTCACCCAGGTGTTGAGCACCGAAACCGTGCACGTCGTCGGTGTCGCGGACCTGGCGCCGGAGCGCGCTCGGGCCGCGTTGCAGCGCACCGGTTGGCCCGCTGAGCGTTACGAGGCCGCCAGCTTTGACGAGGCATTGCGCAGCGGAGGCACGCATGTCACCGACAACGCCGATGCGTTGATCGATGTCCCAGGACTGGACGTGGTCCTGGAGATCACCGGCGATCCCGTGGCAGGTGTGCATCACGCGGTCCGCGCGATCGACGCCGGTCGGCACGTCGTGATGGTCAACGTCGAGGCCGACTGCATGGTGGGGCCGCTGCTCGCGGAGCGGGCTCGCGAAGCCGGGGTGGTCTACTCGATGGCCTATGGTGACCAGCCCGCCCTGATCTGCGAGCTCGTCGATTGGGCGCGCACAACGGGCTTCGACGTGGTGGCCGCGGGCAAGGGCACGAAGTACCTGCCCGAGTACCACGCATCCACTCCGGACACGGTGTGGGACCACTACGGCTTTACACAGGAGCAGTTGGATCGCGGGGACTTCAACCCGAAGATGTTCAACTCGTTCCTGGACGGGACGAAGTCGGCCATCGAGATGGCGGCCGTGGCCAACGGCACCGGACTGGTGCCGCAGGACGAAGGTTTGCTCTTCCCGCCCTGCGGAGTCGACGACCTGTCAACGGTGTTCCGGCCCGCCGAGATCGGCGGCAGGCTGACCCGCCGGGGCACCGTCGAGATCGCCTCCAGCCTGCACCGCGACGGCACCGACGTCGCGCGGGACCTGCGCTGGGGCGTCTACGTCACCTTCGAAGCGCGCACCGATTATGCGGTCCAGTGCTTCACCGAATACGGCGTGTGCACGGATGAGACCGGGCGCTACGGCTCGCTTTACCGGCCATACCACCTGATCGGGCTCGAACTGGGCGTCAGCATCGCTTCGGCCGCTGTGCGCGGCGAGCCGACCGGGTGCCCGACGGGATTCCGGGGCGACGTCATCTCGGTTGCAAAGCGCGCGCTGAAGGCCGGTGAAGTCCTCGACGGAGAGGGTGGCTACATGGTTCACGGCAAGCTCGCCCCGGCCGAGGTGTCGCTGAAGCTCGGTGCGTTGCCGATGGGATTGGCGAGCGGCGTCAAGCTGCGCAACGACATTCCCCAGGGCGGCGTCCTCGGATGGGATGACGTCGAAGTGGACGACTCGGTGCTGGCGGTGCAGTTGCGGCGCGAGCTGGAACGAACGATGCGCGGTTGACACCGGGCAGCGGTGAGCGACGCCCGTAGGGTGGTGCGGTCCCCGGGATCACCGCAGGAAAATCGAGGAGAAGCGTGAGTTCCGCAAGCCAGAGCTCGTGGGAGCCGGTGCGAAAGGTCCGCACCTACGAGCAGGTCATGGCGCAGATCGAGCAGCGCATGCTGGACGGGCTGCTCGCACCTGGCGACAGGCTGCCCAGCGAACGCGAACTTTCACAACTCCTCGGCGTCAGCCGCCCGTCGCTGCGTGAGGCGCTGCGCGTTCTTGAGGCGCTCGGCATCGTCGAAGTTCGACCCGGCCGCGGTCCCGAAGGCGGGACGGTGTTCGTCGGTCATCCCGGCGAAGGGTTCGCCATCCTCTTGAAGATGCAGCTGGCGCTCGGGCACTTCAGCGGCACCGATGTGCTCCGCACCCGGCTGATGCTGGAGGAGTGGGCGGTCGCCGACGCGGTGCGCAACGCAACCGGCGAGGACCACGAGGCGCTGCGGGGCATCCTGGACCAGATGGACGCGGCCGACCTGACCGCCCGCGACTTCAATCGCCTGGACACCGAATTCCACGTGCGGATTGCGGAATCCACGGGCAACTCGCTGGCTTCCTACCTGATGAGTTCGCTGCGCACCGCCATTCAACGCCAGATGATCGATGCTTACGAGCAGCTGGCCGATTGGCGCGCGACTGCGAAGACGGTGCGTGCCGAGCATCGAGACATCCTGCGGGCCATCGAGGAGAACGACGCCTCGCGGGCCGTCGAACTCGTCCGCGACCACATCAACGATTTCTACGAGATCGGATCGTTCACCGGCGGCACCGCCGAGCCCAGTCGCTGACCGCCGGCTCGAACTCTCCGAAGCGGCCGAGGCTGCTCAATCCATGAACTTCGGTGTCACCTGCCGCAGTAGCAGAACATCGGCGTTCATCGTTACCAGCAGAAGTTCGGTTTCGGAGATCTTGGGCAGCGACTCGCCGACGGCGGCAGGGGTGCCTGCGGAGTTGGAGCATGGGAACCTTCCTGTCACTTCTGGCAGGAAAGTTCCCATGCTGCGGTCGTCGAGCAGGTGAAGCGCGTCGTCGATAGCCGTTGCGGTCGACGCGTCAGGTGGGAGTAGGACCAGGGCTGTTGCCTGGTGGAACAGGCCGCGAAGGCTGCCGTAGGCGGTGTCGAGCACTTCCCGCTGGTCTGGCCGCGGTTGCCTGCTGCCGGGCGTGGCAGTGACCAGTTCCTGTTGGGCCCGGACGGCTGTGTGGAAGCGCTGGGCGAGCTCGTGCGGATCGGGCCCGGCGCCGCGATGGACATCCGCCACCTGCGCCAGCAGGTTCCGGATCGCGTCGCGGGCGCTGGCGAAGCGCTCATTGATGCCGGGCTTGGGCACGCCGGGTATCGCCGCGAACCCGAACACCAATCCGATCACCAGGGCGAGCAGGATCAGCACCACGTACTCCACGAGGACCGATACCGGGTCCAGGTGCGCGTGGTGGCGTTGAGCCCGACGCTCATCAGCACGATGCACCCGTTGAAAACCACGGGCTGCGTTCGCATGAACCAGAAACCGATCAGCAGCGCGATCAGGGCCACCGGTGCCAGCGCAGCCTGCGGAAGCAGCCAGATCACTAGGGCCAGCACCACGGATCCAGCGAGCGCACCCATGACGCGTTCGCGCGCTTTCGCCAGGCTGTCATGCCATTCCGGCTGCATGATCGCGAAGATCGTCATCAGGAACGCGACGGTGAGCGGATCTCCGGGCCGGAAGCTCGCGATCACGAGTGCGATCAGCACACCAAGCGCGCAGCGCACCGCATGCCGGAGTTGCGTCGACCGCCAGGACAACGTGCCGCGCGAGGTCTTCACCAGCACCTGGCGGATTGTCGTGGGCACCTCGACCCGAGTGGCGTCCCGAGCCACGGCCGCAGTGCGGATCTCGGCCAGCTCGTCCCACATGCGGGAGATCAGGGCGCTGGTGCCGCCGGGAAGTTCGAGGATTGCCGGTCGGTTGTCGTCAGACAGTTCGGGTGAGGTGGGCGCGCGCACGGCGTCGGCCAGCCTGGCTGCCTCCTCGCGCGCGGCATCCAGCGCGGCATCCAGTTCTTCGGCGTCGTGGAGCGGCAGATGCCGACGGCGATCGTCGAGAACGCCGAGGATGGTGCGGTAGCGCATGGTCGCGAACAGCACTTGCCCGGTCCAGCGCGCCGGCCGGTCGGAGTGCCACTTGCGCAGGGCTTCCGCCGGGTCGATTGGCTGCTCATCGGCCAACGCGTCGGCCAGTGCGGCTCTCGTCGGCCCGCTCGGGTCCTTGGCGCCGAGCAACAGGCGGAGCAACAAGACCCAGACCACGGCCAACACCGGAGCCGCGACGATCTGGATGTGCGTGGCGGTTCCGGTGAGTTGGACTCCGTAGCTGAACAGGGCCGCCATGCCCAAGCCGAGCCCAACCTGGACGAAGCGCTGCCCCAACGCCGGCAGCAGACCGGCAACGAACACGACGACCACGACCAGCGCGATCGAGGCCCAGCTCGACACCTCGGCCATCAGGCGGGGCACCGCGACGGCCAGCACCATCGCCGGCGCGAGCACCGCGAGCAGTCGTAGATCGGGGCGCAACGCGCCGCCAGATGCCGCCATGAAGCAGAACATGGCGGTGAGCGCGGCCCAACGTCGTCGCCGCGCCAAGCCCCGCCATGACGCCCATCCCGGCCGCTCCACCGACGATGACCATCATCAGCAGCATCCCGAGCCGCTTGCCCGCGCTCACCGAGGCCTCGCAACCGCCATGGCCCCACCTTATCGACGGTGGCCACAGTGGACAGGTTCAGCAGCGGGCTCCGCGTCGCGGATCACGCGTTGCCGAGGCGCAGCATGGGAACCTTCCTGTCACCTGCGGCCGGAAATGTCTTGTTTGGGGTGGAGGATGGGAACCTTCCTATCATCCTCTCGCCGTCGGAGGTCGGGGAGAGGTGGAGCCGAGGTGCGAAGAATCCTGACGATTCCTCCGGTCGTCGGGCCGAGGTCATCCGAAGTGGACGAAGTTCATTCAGCCGGTTCGTCCTGCGATGGCTCGACGAGTGAATGTTCGAGCTTGGCGAGAAACCCGGTGAGGGATGAGCGTTCGGCTGCGGTGAGCGCGCCGATCAACTGCGATTCGTGTTCGAGCAGCTCCCGCACGGTGGTTTCGATGAGGCGGTGGCCCGCGTCGGTCAGCCGGACGGCGACCGCCCGGCGCGAGGCGGTTGAGGGTGATCGCGCGACCAGTCCGGCTTGCTCGGCTCGGGCGATTCGCTGGGAGATCGCGCCCGGGGTGACCAGTGTCCGGCGGGTGATCTCGCGGGTCGTGAGTTCGTACGGCGGCCCGGCGCGGCGGATCACGCTGAGCAGGTCGAGTGTGGACGGATCGATCCCGAGCCTGCTCAGGGTGCGCCGCCGTTCGTCGGCGAGGACTTTGGCGATGCGCCAGATCGGCGTGATGACTCCGATGGAATCGGTGTCCACGCCGGGAAGTTCGCGTTGCCATGCCGTTGCGATGTCCGCTGTGGGCCACGTGGCGGCCTGGTTGAGCGGATAGTCCCCGGCTCCTGGGGTGTTGGACATCTGCCGCCTCCCGCGTTACGTTTAGTGCTAAACGTAGCAGTTTAGGAGTTCTCAGTGAAGCGCATCGTGCTCGTAACCGGAGGTAGTACCGGGATCGGCAAGGCGGTGGCGGCAAAGTTCCGCGCCGACGGCGACACCGTGATCATCACCGGCCGCAACGCGGAGCGGCTGGTTGCCACGGCGGCCGAGATCGACGTCCGGTCGATGGCCTGTGACGCGACCGATCCCCGCCAGGTGGCCGACCTGGCCGCCGAGCTCGGGGAGCACCTCGACGTCCTGGTCAACATGGCCGGCGGCAACACCGACTTCGAGCGGCCCGGGGAGCCGGAAAATCTCGAGGAGGTGATGGCCGCGTGGCAGGCGAACCTGGATGCCAACCTGCTCAGCGCCGTGTTCACCACGGCGGCCGTGCTCGACAAGTTTCGGCCGGGCGGCACCATCATCAACATCGGTTCCATCGCCGCCGAACACGCCTCGACCTCTTACGGGGCGGCGAAGGCGGCACTGGCGGCCTGGAACGCCGGGCTGTCCGCGGAGGTGGGGCCGAAGGGGCTGACGGCCAATCTGATCGCGCCCGGCTACATCGAGGAAACCGAGTTCTTCCACGGGCAGCTCAGCGAACAGCGGCGAACCGCCCTGATCGACGCGACCCACAACGGCCGCCCGGGACGTCCGGGCGACATCGCCGAAACCGTGCACTTCCTGGCATCCGAGGGTGCGCGCCACATCACCGGGCAGACCCTGCACGTGAACGGCGGCGCCTACACCACCAGGTGAGTGGCGGGTCGATATTGGTTGCTGCATAACGAAATCGGCCCCTGGTGAGTGGAACTCGCCAGAGGCCGATTTCAGTGCGCCCTCGACAGGACTCGAACCTGTGACACCTGCCTCCGGAGGGCAGTGCTCTATCCGCTGAGCTACGAGGGCTTGTCGCTGCGGACGATCGTTAGCTTAGCGCACCCGGCAGATCCCCTTCGACGGGGGTCCGTTTGCTTTCGCCCCGCAGTTCACTGCACCTTCGCGGCGAGGTTGGAGCATGGGAACCTTCCTGTCACCGTTGACAGGAAAGTTCCCATTCTCGCATCCCGGTGGGCGGGACGGCCGGACTTGACGCGTGCACTCATGCATACTTCACTATGTAACAGCGAGAGACGCGTGAGGAGGACGGTCGATGGGTCAGGGGCATGGGCACGGCTCGGCCGCCGATGCGGTCAGCGCATCCGGCCGCTACGTGCGGCGGTTGGCCGCATCGTTCGCGATCTTGCTCGCGTTCTTCGTCCTGGAAGCGGTGGTCGGGTTCCTCACGTCATCGCTGGCGCTGCTCTCCGATGCCGGGCACATGCTCACCGACGTGCTCGGTGTCGGGATGGCGCTGGCCGCGATCACGGCGGCCCGGCGACCTGCCGAGGGCAAGCGGACCTTCGGTCTCTACCGCATGGAAGTGCTCGCCGCGCTCGCCAACGCCGTGCTGCTGTTCGGCGTCGCCGGTTACATCCTCTACGAGTCCATCGCCCGGTTCCAGGAGCCGCCGGAGGTCGCCGGCGTGCCGATGATGCTGACCGCCGCCGCCGGGCTGGCCGCCAACCTCGTGGTGTTCGCGCTGCTGCGGCGCGGCGCGAACGAGAGCCTGAACGTGCGCGGCGCCTACCTCGAGGTGCTCGCGGACACCATCGGCTCCGTCGGCGTGTTGATCGGTGGCGCGGTTACCTGGGCTTTCGGTTGGTATCTGGCCGACCCGATCGTCGCGGTCGCCGTTGGCCTCTTCGTGCTGCCGCGCACCTGGAAGCTGGCGCGGCAGGCGCTGCGGATCCTCGTCCAGCAGGCGCCGGAGGGCGTGGACGTGCAGAAGCTGCGGGCCGATCTCACCGCGCTGCCGTCGGTCACCGAGGTGCACGACCTGCACGTGTGGACCCTCACCTCGGGCATGGAGGTCGCCTCCGCCCACCTCACCACCGGAGCCGGCGCCGACCACGGCGGCGTGCTGGTCGCGGCCCAGCGGGTCCTGGCCGAGCGCTACCAGATCGACCACGCGACCCTGCAGGTCGAGCCCGCCGAATGCGCCAAGCGCTGTCAGGCTTTGACCTGGTGACGGCCGCCGGGTGACAGGAAGGTTCCCATGCTCGCGCGTCAGCGCAGCGGCTGGGCGCCTCGCTCGGAGAGCATCGAGCGCATGAGATCGCTCTCGCTGCGTTGGGAGCCGAGCATGTTCTTCGCCAGCTCGCGGACCGCCGGGACCGCTGCGTGCGTCGCTCCGTAGTCCGCCATCGGTGCGCCGCCCTCGTGGTGGCGCAGCATCAGCTGCAGGAAGTACACGTCGAATTCCGGTCCGCGCAGTGACTGCAGCCGCGACATCTCCGCGCTGGTGGCCATACCGGGCATCAGCCCGCCGGACTCCGACTGCGCGGCCGCCGGGGCGTTGTGCTCGTGGCCGCCGTCCGCCGTCATCCACGTCATCAGCGGGCCGACGGCCTGCGCGGACTGGCCCCACAGGCTGAGCCAGCCCTGCATCCGGCCGATCTGGTCGCGCTGGTTGGTCTCGATGTCGAACGCCAGCTGGCGCACGGCGACGTCGGCGGCGTGCTCACGTGCGAGCGTCGCCATGGTCACCGCCTGCTGGTGGTGCATGGACATGTCCTGCGCGAAGCCGATGTCCACCGCCGCCGGCTGTGGTTCGGCGCTGTCGAAGGACGGCACTCGGATCAGCAGACCGAGCGCCGCCCCCAGCAGCAGCAGGGCGACCGCCGCCGCGATGGCCACGAAGATGCGGGCCGGCAGCGGCCGTCGTGCCTCAGCCGACACGGGTCACTGGCCCATCTCGCCGGTGGCGGCGCTGGCGCCGCGGCCGTCCATCGGGATCGCGTCCGGGCCGGGCGGGGTCGGGTCGAACTTCGGCGGGTTGTTCGTGTCGAACGCGCCCGGGTAGGCCTGGCAGGAGCCGCCGATCTCCGGGTAGACGCCGTTGTTGTTCAGCCGCAGCGCGGTGATGAACTGGTCGATGCGCTGGTCGTCGGCGCGGTCGACCTTGAGCTGGTGGCCCCAGGACTGCAGCGAGATCGGGCTGTCCAGGCCAGGGAACGGCGACATCATCGAGTAGGGCTTGCCGTCGACGCGGGCCTTGAGCCGCTCCAGGCCGGCCTCATCGACCCGCTCCGGGTTGTAGGCGATCCACACCGCACCGTGCTCCAGCGAGTGCACCATGTTCTCGGTGCGCACCGCCTCCGGGTAGACCACGCCGGTGCAGTCGGCCCAGATGCCGTCGTGCGGGCCGCCGAACGACGGCGTGTGGTCGTAGGCCACCCGCTGGTCCGGGCGGACGTGGATCTGCCCCGGGTAGTTGACGAGGGTGACGCCGGGGATCGTCTTGGACGGGTCCGGGTTCTGCGGCGACGGCTTGAACGCCTCGGTGGCCTTCTCCGCTTCGGCCTGGGCCTGCCGGACGGACTCCTGCCCCGACCACCGGTTGTACGCGTACCCGAAGATCACGGCCGCGAAAACCGCCACGACGGTGACGCCGGAGATCAGCATCCAGGGGATCGACCGCTGGTGCACCACGGCGCCGCGCACCGCTTTGCTCTTCCTGTTCGCCATGCTGTTCGCAAACCTCGTCTCGCCAAGAATCACCGGGGGGATCCGGCCCGTCAGTGTAGAGATTGCGGGCGCTGCGGGTGGCCGTGCGTCCAATGCTCGCCATCACGTTCTCACACCAGAGTGACGAGTCGATCACGCGGCGTGTTATCCCCGGCTCACCGCTGCCCGACCCATTGGCTGAACAGCGCGGACGCTTCCTTAGACTGCATAAGGTGACTCCCGCCGCGCTCGCAGAACTGGTCCGCAACACTGCCGTCGAGGTCCTCTCCGCAAGGGGCCTGGACACCTCCGTGCTGCCCGAGGCGGTGACGGTCGAGCGACCTCGCAACCCGGAGCACGGCGACTACGCGACCAACGTGGCCATGCAGGTCGCCAAGAAGGCCGGTGTGTCCCCGCGCGATCTCGCCGGCTGGCTCGCCGAGGCGCTGACCGGACAGGACGCGATCGACTCCGTCGACGTCGCCGGGCCCGGCTTCCTGAACCTGCGGCTGGCCGCCGACGCGCAGGGCCAGATCGTGCGCGAGGTGCTGACCAGCTCCGCCGGCTACGGCCGCGGCGAGCTCTACTCGGCGCTGAAGGTCAACCTGGAGTTCGTCTCCGCCAACCCGACCGGCCCGATCCACCTGGGCGGCACCCGGTGGGCCGCGGTCGGCGACGCGCTCGGCCGGGTGCTGGCCGCGCAGGGCGCCGAGGTGACCCGCGAGTACTACTTCAACGACGCTGGCGCGCAGATCGACCGGTTCGTGCGGTCGCTGCTCGCCGCCGCCAAGGGCGAGCCCGCGCCGGAGGACGGCTACGGCGGCGACTACATCGCCGACATCGCCGCGGCCGTGCTCAAGGCCGAGCCGAACGCCCTGGAGCTGCCCGAGGCGGAGCGGCACGAAGCGTTCCGCCGCGTCGGCGTCGGGCTGATGTTCGACGAGATCAAGCAGAGCCTGCACGAGTTCGGCACCGACTTCGACGTGTTCTTCCACGAGGACTCGCTGCACATCTCCGGCGCGGTCGCCGAGTGCGTCGAGGAGATGAAGAAGTCCGGCCACGTGTACTTCGCCGACGGCGCCTGGTGGCTGCGTTCCACCGAGTACGGCGACGACAAGGACCGCGTGCTGATCAAGAGCGACGGCGCGCCCGCCTACATCGCCGGTGACGTGGCCTACCTGCGGGACAAGCGCAGCCGCGGCTTCGACCTGTGCATCTACATGCTGGGCGCCGACCACCACGGCTACATCGCCCGGCTGAAGGCCGCCGCCGCGGCGCTGGGCGACGACCCGGCCGTCGTCGAGGTGCTCATCGGGCAGATGGTGAACCTGATGCGCGGCGGCAAGCCGGTGCGGATGAGCAAGCGCGCGGGCACCGTCGTGAGACTGGAGGACCTCGTCGACGCGGTGGGCGTGGACGCGGCCCGCTACTCGCTGATCCGGTCCTCCGCGGACTCCGCGGTGGACATCGACCTGGACCTGATCAGCAAGCGCACCAACGAGAACCCGGTCTTCTACGTGCAGTACGCGCACGCCCGGCTGTCCTCGTTGCAGCGCAACGCCGCCTCGCTCGGCATCGAGCGCGGGGCGGTGGAGAACGCCGACCTGTCGCTGCTCACCCACGAACGTGAGGGCGACCTGATCCGCACCCTGGGCGAATTCCCGCGCGTGGTGCTGTCGGCCGCCCAGCTGCGGGAACCGCACCGGGTGGCCCGCTACCTGGAGGACGTGGCCGCCGCGTACCACAAGTTCTACGACGCGTGCCGCGTGCTGCAGCCCGGTGACGACCAGGCGAGCCCGCTGACCATCGCCCGGCTGCAGCTGTGCGAGGCGACCCGCCAGGTCCTCGCCAATGGCCTAGGCCTGCTCGGGGTCAGCGCCCCGGACAAGATGTAGGGCGCACGCGAGCAGATGAATGCAACAACGGCCTGTCCAGCGGCAGGCTGCGCGAAGGAGCTGTAGATGCGCGCCCATCCCGCCGGGCCGCGGCACGCCGATGTCGTGCTGCCCGGCAACACCGCGGGACCCGTCCCGGCGACCGCGGACGAAGTTGACCTGCTGCACCCGAACGTTTGGCCGCGCAACAGTGAGCGCGGCGCCGACGGCGTCGTCCGGTTCGCCGGCATCGACGTCCGCGAGCTCGTCGAGCGTTTCGACACGCCGCTGTTCGTGCTCGACGAGGACGATTTCCGGTCGCGCTGCCGCGACTACGCCGAAGCGTTCGGCGACCCGTCCGCCGTGCACTACGCGTCGAAGGCGTTCCTGTGCACCGAGGTCGCCAAGTGGGTCGCCGAGGAAGGCTTGAGCCTGGACGTGTGCAGCGGCGGCGAGCTCGCCGTGGCGCTGCGCGCCGGGTTCCCCGCCGAGCGGATCACCTTCCACGGAAACAACAAGTCCGTCGCCGAGCTGACCGCAGCGGTCGAGGCCGGGGTCGGCTCCGTGGTGCTGGACTCGTTCCACGAGATCGCCCGGCTGGACCACATCGCCACCGAGCGCGGCGTCCGCCAGCACGTGCTGGTGCGCGTCACCGTCGGCGTCGAGGCCCACACCCACGAGTTCATCGCGACCGCGCACGAGGACCAGAAGTTCGGTTTCTCGCTGGCCAACGGGCAGGCCGCCGAGGCGGTGCACCGGGTGCTCAAGACCGATTCGCTGGTGCTGTCCGGCCTGCACAGCCACATCGGCTCGCAGATCTTCGACGTGGACGGCTTCGAACTGGCCGCGCACCGGGTGGTCCGGCTGCTCGCCGAGCTGCGCGAGGAGCACGGTGCCGAGGCGCTGGCCAGCGCGTCCACTGTGGATCTCGGTGGCGGGCTGGGCATCGCCTACACCGCCGACGACGACCCGCTGCCGCCCGAGCAGCTGGCGATCCGGCTGCACGAGATCGTCGGCAAGGAAGCCGACAACGCGGGCATCCCCGTGCCCAAGATCGCCGTCGAGCCCGGCCGCGCGATCGTCGGCCCCGGCATGGTGACCGTCTACGAGGTCGGCACCATCAAGGACGTGGCGCTCGGCAGCGACGTGCACCGCAAGTACGTCAGCGTGGACGGCGGCATGAGCGACAACATCCGCACCTCGCTCTACGACGCCGTCTACGACTGCCGGCTGGTGTCGCGCGCGGCCGAGGCGCCCGCCGTGCTGTCCCGCATCGTGGGCAAACACTGTGAATCCGGTGACGTAGTGGTGCGCGACTGCTGGTTGCCGGAGGACATTGCTCCAGGAGACCTGTTGGCAGTCGCCGCCACCGGCGCCTACTGCTACGTGATGGCCAGCAACTACAACCGCCTGCCCAAGCCGCCCGTCGTGGCGGTTCGCGATGGTCAGGCGCGGTTGCTGCTGCGCAGGGAGACCGAGGACGACCTGCTCCGGCTGGAGGTGTGAGTGAGCCAGGACCGTGAACCGATCAGGGTCGCACTCTTGGGGTGCGGGACCGTCGGAACCGAGGTGCTGCGCCTGTTGCAGGACCAACCGGAGGAATTCGCCGCGCGAACCGGCGCGCCGATGCTGGTGACCGGGGTGGCGGTGCGCCGCCCGCACAAGCATCCCGACGTGCCCCAGCACCTGCTGACCACCGACGCGCATGCGTTGGTGGAGGGCGATGTCGACGTCATCGTGGAGCTGATCGGCGGCATCGAGCCGGCGCGCTCGCTGCTGCTGACCGCGCTGAAGTCCGGCAAGTCGGTGGTGACGGCGAACAAGGCGCTGCTCGCCGAGCACGGCTCCGAGCTGTACGCGGCGGCGGACGCTTCGGGTGCCGACATCTACTTCGAGGCGGCCGTGGCGGGCGCGATCCCGCTGTTGCGCCCGCTGCGCGAGTCGTTGGCCGGGGACCGGATCAACCGGGTCATGGGCATCGTCAACGGCACCACGAACTACATCCTTTCCGCGATGGACTCCACCGGCGCCGGCTACTCCGAGACGCTGGACGAGGCCGGGCGGCTGGGCTACGCCGAGGCGGATCCGACCGCCGACGTGGACGGCTTCGACGCCGCGGCGAAGGCCGCGATCCTGGCGTCGCTGGCCTTCCACACCCGGGTGACCGCCAGCGACGTCTACCGGGAGGGCATCTCGGCGGTGACGCCCGGCGACATCGCCGCCGCCCGCACCCTGGACCGCACCGTGAAGCTGCTGGCGATCTGCGAGCGGGTGGTCGACGAGAACGGCACCGAGTCGGTGTCCGCCCGCGTGCACCCGGCGATGATCCCGCGCAGCCACCCGCTGGCCGGCGTCGGCGACGCCTTCAACGCGGTGTTCGTGGAGGCCGAGGCCGCCGGGCAGCTGATGTTCTACGGTCAGGGCGCCGGGGGAGCGCCGACCGCCAGCGCGGTGCTCGGCGACCTCGTCGCGGTCGCTCGCAACCTGGTCGTGGCGGGCCGGGGGCCCCGGGAGTCGGCGCACGCGCAGCTGCCGATGCGCCCGATGGGCATGACCCCCACCCGCTACCACATCAGCCTCGATGTGGCCGACAAACCGGGCGTGCTCTCGCAGGTCGCGGCCATGTTCAACGAGCACGATGTGAGCATTTCGGTGGTGCGTCAGCAGGGCCGGGGCGCGGAGGCCAGCCTCGTGGTGGTCACCCACACGGCTGCCGACGCGGCACTCAAGTCCACAGTGGACAAGATCGCGCAGCTACCGGTGGTGCGCGAGGTGGTCAGCGTGATGCGCGTGGAAGGTGAATCGTCGTGACGAACATCCAGGGTGCGCCGGTGCGATCCGGCGCCGGATGGCCCGGCCTGATCGAGGCGTACCGGGACCGGGTCCCGGTCCCGGACGGGGCGCGCATCGTGACCCTGCAGGAGGGCAACACCCCGCTGGTGCCCGCCCACCACCTCTCCGAGCTCACCGGCTGCACCGTCTACCTGAAGGTCGAGGGCGCCAACCCCACCGGGTCGTTCAAGGACCGGGGCATGACCGTGGCCATCACGCACGCTCTCGCCGAGGGCAGCAAGGCGGTCATCTGCGCCTCCACCGGCAACACCTCCGCCTCGGCCGCGGCCTACGCCGCCCGCGCCGGGCTGACCTCGGCGGTGCTGGTGCCGCAGGGCAAGATCGCGCTGGGCAAGCTCGCCCAGGCGGTGGTGCACGGCGCGAAGATCCTGCAGGTCCAGGGCAACTTCGACGACTGCCTGGAGCTGGCCCGCAAGACCTCCGCCGAACACCCGGTGACCCTGGTCAACTCGGTGAACCCGGTGCGGCTGGAGGGCCAGAAGACCGCGTCGTTCGAGATCTGCGACGTGCTCGGCCGGGCGCCCGACGTGCACTGCCTGCCGGTCGGCAACGCCGGCAACATCACCGCCTACTGGAAGGGCTACACCGAGTACGCCGGTGACGGCGTCATCGAGCGCACGCCCCGCATGTTCGGCTTCCAGGCCGCCGGTGCCGCGCCGCTGGTGCACGGCCAGCCCGTCGCGCAGCCGGAGACCATCGCGACCGCGATCCGGGTCGGCAGCCCGGCGTCGTGGGCGGGCGCGGTGCGCGCGAAGGACGAGTCCGGCGGGCTGTTCGAGGCGGTGACCGACGAGCAGATCCTCGCCGCCTACCGGACGCTCGCCTCGCGGGAAGGCGTTTTCGTCGAGCCCGCCTCGGCTTCCAGCGTCGCCGGGCTGCTCGCCACCGCCGCCGACGGCCGCCTCCCGGCGGGCTCGGTCGTGGTGTGCACGGTGACCGGCCACGGCCTGAAGGACCCGGACACCGCGCTGTCCGGCATGGTCGAGGTCGAGCCGCTGCCGGTGGACCCGGGCGCGGTCGCCACCGCGCTGGAACTGGCATGACCGGACTGCCGGTGTCGGCCGTCCGGGTGACGGTGCCCGCCTCTACCGCGAACCTCGGCTCCGGATTCGACGCCCTGGGTCTGGCGTTGTCCTTGCACGACAAGGTTTCCGTGCGGGTCGTCGACGGCGCCGCGGGTTCGGCGAGCGTGTCGGTGGAAGGGCAGGGCGCCGCCGCCCTGCCCACCGACGAGCGTCACCTGGTGGTGCGGGTCATCCACAAGGCGTTGGCCGAACTGGGTTTCCCGGCCCCCGCGCTGCGGTTGCACTGCCAGAACGCGATTCCGCACTCCCGCGGGCTGGGTTCCTCGGCGGCGGCCATCGTCGCCGGGGTCGCCGCCGCCTTCGGGCTCGCCGGATTCGACTTGCGGGAGAAGGAAAACGCCGACCGCGTGCTGCAGATGGCCGCGGTCCGGGAGGGGCACGCGGACAACGCCGCGGCGAGCCTGCTCGGCGGATTCGTCGTCGCCTGGCAGGAATCCGGGCGCTTCCACGCGGTCCGGATGGACCCGCACCCGGGCGTGTCACCGATCGTCCTTGTCCCCCAAGCGGAGTCGTCGACGCACACCACCCGCGGCCTGCTGCCCGAACGGGTTCCGCACGCCGACGCGGCGTTCGCGGCCGGTCGCGCGGCGCTGGCGGTGCACGCCATCACCAGTGATCCGGCGCTGTTGCTGGCCGCCACCGACGACCGGCTGCACCAGGACTACCGCGAGTCGGCGTGGCCGGAGACCATCGAGCTGGTCCGCCGGTTGCGCTCGGCCGGCATCGCCGCCGCCGTGTCCGGTGCGGGACCGACCGTACTGGCGTTTCCACCCGGCGGGGAGCTTCCCGCCGACATTGCGCCGAACGGCTTCGACGAACTGCGCCTTCCGGTCGATGCGATCGGCGTGCGGGTCGAGCCGCAGGCCTGACCGGCGGCCGTGAACCGGGCCGGAAAAGCCCTGTTCACGGCCCCGGAGTCGGCCGCCTTGGAGTCGAGTGGTACAAAGGAAGTGTCATCGGTCGCCAACAGTGACTCCAGCTGGGCAGCTACCGACGACGTGATCAGTGCGGGCGTGCCACACGCCCAGGGGGTTGTTGCACCCGAACTACGGGGCGTCTACCCTCAAGGTCAATCAGTCACCGCGCCCAGGGCGCCGGTGCCGTGCCCGGGACATCGTTTTCCGGGACGCATCTCCCGCTGTGAATTGAACTCCACCCGCCACGGGTGAAGATCAACTTAGCGGGTTCGGCGGTCGCGGTGACCGAGGCAGGAGTTCTCAACTCAATCGAGTTCGCTTCGGGACGATCGGCGGTGCGCATCCGTTGCCGATGTCGGGGTGGGGGCTTTAAGTTCCACGGTGTGGCCCCCAAGGTGACCATGACGCCGACTCGATGTCCCGCAGCTTCCCGGTTCACCACCGGGGCACGAAGTTGAGTCGGGGATTCCTGGAATGAGGCGGCAGCAGGGCGTGCATCGGCACGTGTGGATCGGAGTGGATGCGTCGCACATGGACCACGCGAGCCGGGTACCTCCCACCGCCCGGTGCTGCTGGTTCCCCGAGCCATCGCCGAAATCGGTCGCGCCGCGTGCGCGGAGCTGACCCGACCGGCAAAAAGGGCTGGTAGCACACACCGGCCGCCCGCACTCCAGAGCGGGCGGGCAATCCGCTGGGTCGCGTAGGAGGCGCGGTCCGGTCAGGAAGGACATTCGTGAGCAACACCGAACTGTTGAGCAGCGAGGCGACGAACGCCTCTTCGGCTGGCCAGCAGGAATCCGAGGCCAACGGCACCCCGCGGCGACGCGGCGGACTCTCCGGCATGGTTCTTGCCGAACTGCGCCAACTCGCGGGGGAACTGGGGATCGAGACTGGTGGTCTGCGCAAGGGCGACCTGATCGCCGCCATCAAGGAGAAGCAGGGCGGCACCACGGCGCCGCGGACCCGCTCCACCAAGAAGAGCTCGGCCCGCGCCGAGGAAGCCCCGGCCGCCAAGGCCCACCAGCCGGCGCTGGACGAGACCGAGACCGAGGCCGCCCCGCGCGAGACCGCGGCCGAGTCCGGCACCAACGGGGCTCCCACCCGCGGCCGCGGCCGCCGCGCGCAGGCCGCCGAGCCCGCCGGTGAGGACGACAACCGGCGCGGCGGCAACCGCCGGCGCCGCTCGTCCGGGCGGGCCGGCACGGCCGCCGAATCGGGCGGCGACGAGCAGCGCGAGCGCAAGTCGGACAGCCGCGAGAGCCGTCAGGAGCGGGACAACCGCCAGGACCGGGGAGACCGCCAGGAGCGGGACAACCGGGGGGACCGTCAGGACCGGGGAGACCGGCAGGACCGGGACAACCGGGGGGACCGCCAGGACCGGGGCGACCGCCCGGAGCGCGGCAACCGGCAGGACCGGGACCGCGACAACCGGCAGCAGGACGACGATGACGACGAGGGTGGTCGTCGGGGGCGTGGCCGCCGGTTCCGCGACCGCCGCCGCAACCGCGGCCGCGGCGAGGGCGGCAGCGAGCCGGAGGTCCGCGAGGACGACGTGCTGCTGCCGGTGGCCGGCATCCTGGACGTGCTGGAGAACTACGCTTTCGTGCGCACCTCCGGCTACCTGGCTGGCCCGAACGACGTCTACGTGTCGCTGTCGCTGGTCCGCAAGTACGGGCTGCGCCGTGGCGACGCCATCAAGGGCGTCATCCGGCAGCCCCGGGAAGGCGAGCAGCAGCGGCAGAAGTTCAACCCGCTGGTGCGGGTGGACTCCATCAACGGCCTGGAGCCGGACGCGTCGAAGAACCGTCCCGAGTTCCACAAGCTGACCCCGCTCTACCCGAACGAGCGGCTGCGCCTCGAAACCGAGCCGCACAACCTGACCGGCCGGATCATCGACCTGGTGATGCCCGTCGGCAAGGGGCAGCGCGCGCTGATCGTCTCGCCGCCGAAGGCCGGTAAGACGATGGTGCTGCAGGCGATCTCCAACGCGATCACCACCAACAACCCCGAGTGCCACCTGATGGTCGTCCTCGCCGACGAGCGTCCGGAAGAGGTCACCGACATGCAGCGCTCGGTCAAGGGTGAGGTCATCGCCTCCACCTTCGACCGGCCGCCGTCGGACCACACCACGGTCGCCGAGCTGTCCATCGAGCGGGCCAAGCGGCTCGTCGAGATGGGCCACGACGTGGTCGTCCTGCTGGACTCGATCACCCGGCTGGGCCGCGCCTACAACCTGGCGGCCCCGGCGTCCGGGCGAATCCTGTCCGGTGGTGTGGACTCCACGGCGCTGTACCCGCCGAAGCGGTTCCTCGGCGCGGCCCGCAACATCGAGAACGGCGGCTCGCTGACCATCTTCGCCACGGCGCTGGTGGAGACCGGATCCACGATGGACACGGTCATCTTCGAGGAGTTCAAGGGCACCGGTAACGCGGAGCTGAAGCTGGACCGCAAGCTCGCGGACAAGCGGCTGTTCCCGGCGGTGGACGTGGACTCCTCCAGCACCCGAAAGGACGAGATCCTGCTCTCGCCCGACGAGCTGGCCGTCACGCACAAGCTGCGCCGGGTGCTCGCCGCGCTCGACGCGCAGCAGGCACTGGAACTCCTGCAGGACCGGCTGCGCAAGACGCGCACCAACATCGAGTTCCTGATGCAGGTCGCCAAGACCACCCCGGGCAAGGACGACGACTGACGGTTCCGACCGCCAGCCCGGTTCCCCAACCGACGGCAGGGCCTTGGCGGAGCAGGCGGATGCGGAACGTGCCGGCATCAGCGCCGTCGCGGCGGGGAAGGCACCCGGACGCCAGGA
>NZ_JBFAKG010000140.1:0-19925 GCF_040655595.1 Saccharopolyspora sp. NPDC050389 | reverse complement strand
CTGGCTGTTCGGCTACCGGCGATTGACCATCCGCTACGAGCGCTATGCCAACCACTTCTGCGCCTTCCTCACCCTCGCCGCCGCCCTCACCTGCTTCAAGAAACTCGCGAAACGAGACACGCTCTAAGCAGCCGGTTCCAGCACGAACACCGGAATCTCGCGCGCGGTCTTCTCCTGGTATTCCGCGTAGTTCGGGAAGGCGGCGACCGCGCGCGACCACCACAGCGCCTTCTCGTCCCCGGTGACCTCCCGCGCGACGTAGTCCCGCCGCGACGGTCCGTCCTGCAGCTCGACGGTGGGGTTCGCGAGCACGTTGTAGTACCAGACCGGGTGCTTCGGCGCGCCGCCGAGAGAGGCGACGGCGGCATAGGAGCCCTCGTGCTCCACGCGCATCAGCGGGCTCTTGCGGAGCTTGCCGGACTTGTTGCCCTTGGTGGTCAGGACGATCACCGGCATGCCGCGCAGCGTCGTGCCCCTGGTGCCACCCGAGCCTTCGTACTCCTCGACCTGGTTGCGCACCCACTCCGTCGGGCTGGGTTCATATTCGCCGGTCAGCGGCATTGAAGCGCTCCTAACGTCAGCGTCAACGGCGCCCGTGGAACGTCACCGGGACTGCCCGTATTCCCCTGCCGCCGACCGGCGAACCCGCCAGGATCAGTCGAAGACGGTGACGCCCTGGGCGGCGGGCTGCAGCGTGCCGACCTTCATCGACTTGATCGGGAACTCCGCGTAGAGCCCGCCGTTCTCGCTGCTGGTGCCGTCGGTGCCGATGATGTTGGTGTTCACCGCGTCGCTGGCGCCCGGCACGCCGACCTGGAAGCCGGTGGCGACGAAGGTGTTCGAGTCACCCTTGTCACCGAATTCGATGAGCACGCCGGCGAAGCCGGTCTCGCCCGGGTCGAGGCTGAACTCCGTCGGGCCGCCCGGGATCTCGACCTGCTGGGTCGGCACGTCGCCGGTGCTGTTGGACATGTCGAGCGGCGTGACCGTCGGCCAGCCGTTCAGGTCGCAGACCTTCTGCGAATTGTTGGTGACGGCCATCAGCAGGACGCCGGGGCGGTCGGGCTGAACGTTCAGGTCGACCTTGAAGTCGCTGGAGGTGCACTTGGCACCCGTGGTGCGCTGGCCGCTGCCGGACGCCTGGCCACCGGCCGTCGTGCCGGCGGCGGGCTTGGAGTCGCTCGTCGACTTGCCTTCACCGGCGGACTGGCCAGGGTGGAACTCGCCGGGGGCGATCCCGGCGGCCGACTCGGAGGCGTCCGACGCGGTGCCCTGCGTGTTCTGCGGCGCGGCAGCCGGCTGGCCGCATCCGGCGAGCAGGAGGGCGCCCCCGACGAGTCCGGAGATCGCGCCGAGCGTCCGAGTCCGGTTGAGCAGCATGGTGTCCCCTTCGTAAAGCTGTTTCGTTCCCCTTTGCCCCGAAAGACGTGTGCCGCCCGCCGAGGTTGTCAATCGGCCGAAAGAATTTTTCAAAACCGCCTGACCTGCAGTGATGTAATCACAAGATTGCGCTGCCCCCGGAACCGGCCGGCAACGGGCGCAGCGCGGCGACGAACGTAGGCAGCCCCCGGCCGCTGCGGCGGCCAAGGGCCACAGCCGTGGGGAAACCCCTCACGGCAGGGCACGAGGGGTGTGGGTGTGACCTTCATCGGCGAAGAAGCTGCGACCGGTACCGCACAAGATCGCCCGGACCTTGTAACCTTGGGCACGCGGGTCGTTAGCTCAACTGGCAGAGCAGCGGACTTTTAATCCGCGGGTTCAGGGTTCGATCCCCTGGCGACCCACCAAAACCCCAGGTCAAACGGCCTGGGGTTCTTTGTTGCCGAGTCCTGGTCGCCGCTAAATTGCCGCTTTTCCTCAGCTACTTCGTGGAGCCCACGAACTCCACCGGCGCGACCGGATCGACCACGACGGCCCTGCGACGCTGTGGGCGCAGGTGGCGACCGATATCGACGCCGACATCACCGCGGGCATCTTGTCAGGAGGTTCGCGCTTGCCGACCGAGCTGGAGCCAGCCGAGATCTACGGCGTAGCTCGCGGCACCGTGCGACGCGCCGTTGCGGACCTTGCCGAGCGTGGCGTGGTCGTGGTGGTCCATGGTCGGGGCACGTTCGTGGCGGCGAAGTAATGACGCAAGCGACACATGCACGGAATTAGTGCGGGTCGCTAAAGTGTCGCTCTTGCACTGGCGTGCGCACCCACCCCTTCGCCGCCCACGCCTGGATCGAAACCGGCGGCCAGCTCATCGGCGAGCCCCACCCAATGGCCACTCCCGGCCACTGCTGACCATCGGCCCAGCCAACGCCGATTAAGCGCGATCACGAGGCGGGTTTGCTCGGCGCCACAAAGGCGCTCAACCAGCCGTAGCGACGACCGCCGCCTCTGCCCTCGTCACCGGGCTCGATGCTGGACTTCGATCACGACACCCCGCGGCGAAGGAGGTGGTGGCGATGGCTCACGCCGTATGGGGCGGGGTGCTGACCTTTTGTTATCTGGAGGTCTGTCCTGGCCTCAGTCACATGAGGGGTCTTGGTGTCTCGGTGGTGTGGCTGAGGAGTATTCGGGAGCTGTGAGGCACTGATCGGGCGTTAAATCGTGGCCGTGACCTATCACGCCGAGCGACCGCGCAGGCTGATCACCGCAGGCCAGGTCGCCCGGATCACCCAACAACCCCGGAGGAACTCGATGGCGAACATCCTGAAGTACGGCGACAAGGTTCACCTCCAGAACGGCTGGGATAACTGGAACGGCGGCTTCCTGGACACCAATAGCAGTGACCCCAACGCCACCGGCAGCAAGCACGGAGTGTCCACCGCGCCCACGCCGACGCGGGGATCGGGAACCGGGACCTGGGAGATCACCTCGGCGTCCGGAAAGCCGGTCGGGGCGGAGGTGATCAGCGGTGACGCCGTCTATCTCCGCAACGGCTGGGATAACTGGAACGGCGGCTTCCTGGACACCAATAGCAGTGACCCCAACGCCACCGGCAGCAAGTACGGAGTGTCGACCTCGCCGGGAAAGGACCGAGCCGATGGCAGCGGGAGATGGCGGGTCTTCGCCGAGACGTCGTCCCCCGTCGACTCGAAGGTCCGCGAGGGCGACCGGGTCCACCTCCTCAACGGCTGGGATGACTGGAACGGCGGCTTCCTGGACACCAATAGCAGTGACCCCAACGCCACCGGCAGCAAGTACGGAGTGTCCACCACCGCCTACATCGACCGGGGCACCGGCACCGGCACCTGGCGGTTCTCCAAGGCTCAGGCGTAGCCAGCCGATGGCCTGAGTCGCCATCGGATCGCGTCAGGCGCCACCCAGCCAAGGCGCCTGACATGCACCCCGAGATCGCGATCTGGAGAAACATCCGGCGCCGTCACACCAGCATCGACGATGGCCCGCACCGGGCAGGCTTTAGCCCAGCAGGCTTTAGCCCATGTGCTGCTACCCGGCTTCGTCGTCGGTTCCGGTCGGGGCTTCGACGGCACGCTCGACGTCTTCGTGTTGGTCTGCGATCTGTGCCTGTCGGCGTTCTTTCGATTCGTCGGCGTAGCCCCCCGGAGGCATGGGACTCCGCTAGGTGTCATGCAGCGGTGTGCCTGGACGCCACGTTGGTGGGCGTGCGGTAGCGGCAGTCATGACCTGTGACCCATCGTGGAGATTGTCCCGAAAGCACCGGAACCGGAGTGTGGAGAACTGATGGCTGTCGACGTGCAGAAGTGGTTCAACGAAGACTTCGGCGCCGGTCTTGGGCGCCACGCGAAGGAAGTACGCGAGATCGGCTACAAGTACAACGTCGCGATCAATGGCGATGGCGGCGGAGAGTGGGTTTCGACACGCGGGATCCCAAGGTCGTTCCGGGAGGTCTGCATGATGGTTACGACGCCGTGCTCATGTTGGATTCCGCGACCTTCTCCGAGATCTATGACGACCCGAGCCAGCACGCGAGGTTCTTTTTCAGTGGCAAACTCAAGGTGAATGGCAAGCAGGAGGCACTCCCCAAGTTCTTTGACCTGATCAAGCTCGCCAAGCAGTGACGTAACAGCACTGTCAGGGCTCTTCAGGCGATCCTCCGCGACTGGGGGCACATGCCGTGCTGCGGTTGCCTGCCTGTAGTCCTGAATCAGGTTGCCGCTTAATTGCCACGAATCAGCGGAAACCAACGCCAAACTTCGGCAAACGATGAGAAGTGAGCACCCGGCGTTTGTGCAGGTAATCAAGGGTGTTGGCAGGCAACGGCAAACGTTGTCCACTGTGGAAACATGATCCGCGGGTTCAGGGTTCGATCCCCTGGCGACCCGCCAAAACCCCAGGTCACGCGGCCTGGGGTTTTGTGTTGATGTACGCCGAGCCGCACTTTTCCCATACATAACTACTCGGCTCCGGTACCGAGTGCCGCCTCTAGCGCTTCAGCGGTGTCCCGGCCAAGGCCACGCCCGACTCCGACGTTGTCGAAGCACGATTCGTCGACATCGTCCCCGGCGTACGCGTGGTGCAGGCGGTCGAATTCGTCTCTGACGACCCCTCCTACGCGGGCACGATGACCATGACCTGGGAGGTCGCCGCCGTCGACACCGGTACGCGTGTGGAGATCCGTGCCGACGGCGTCCCCGACGGTATCTCCGCCGAGGATCACGCTGCCGGGCTGGCCTCCTCGTTGGCGAACCTCGCCGCATACCTCGAGAGAGATGCCAAAGACTCCTAGGGACGCACCAGGGACACAGACCCGTCAGAGCGGGTTGAGGCGGGCCTTGAGCAGGCAGAACTCATTGCCCTCGGGGTCGGCAAGAACGTGCCAGGGCTCCTCGCCGGTCTGGCCGATGTCGGCCGGGCGCGCCCCGAGCTTCAGGAGGCGTTCGAGCTCGGCGTCCTGATCGCGGTCGGTGGCGTTGACGTCGATGTGCAGCCGGGGCTGAATTGCCACCTTATCCTCGGCTACTCCGCAGAACTCACGAACTCCAGGAAGGTCACTCATCGGTACCCGGCCGGCGGATCTGTTGTGGATCGCGCACATGTGTTCTGAGGGCGAAGGGCCCATGCGACCGGGGTTCGGGCACGGGGAGCATCGGCGGGGGAGGGATGTCTCATGGGGCAGCTCGATGGGAAGGTCGCCGTGATCACCGGTGGTTCCGCGGGTATTGGGGCGGCCACTGCCCGGCGTTTCGCCTTGGAAGGGGCGACCGTGTTCGTCACCGGTCGACGTCAGGCGGAGTTGGACACCACGGTGAAGGCGATCAACACGGAGAACGGCAGCGGACAAGCCATCGCCGTGCGAAGCGACGTGTCCTCGCTCGAGGACCTCGACCGCCTTTACGCCCGGGTCAGGGACCACAGCGGCCGCGTTGACGTGCTGTTCGCGAACGCCGGTGTGACCCAGATCGCGCGGCTGGAAGACGTCAGCGAGGAGCATTTCGACCGTGTCTTCGGCGTCAACGTCCGGGGGCTGCTGTTCACGGTGCAGAAGGCGCTGCCGCTGTTGTCGGATGGTGCGTCGGTCATCCTGACGGCGTCCATCGCCGCGTCCAAGGCCTCAGCGGCGTCGAGCGTCTACGGCGCCACCAAAGCCGCCGTTCGCAGCTTCGCGCGCACCTGGGCGATGGAGCTGGCTGGGCGCCGTATTCGGGTCAATGCGATCAGCCCGGGTCCGGTCGAAACTCCGATGTTCTCCGGCGTCGTGACCGATCCGGCTCAGGCGACCGACTTCAAGGACGCTCTCCTGGCCGGCATGCCCCTCGGCCGGGTGGGAGACGCGGACGAGGTGGCCGCAGCCGCACTCTTCCTGGCGACTGATGCCAGCAGTTTCACCACCGGTGCCGAGCTCTTCGTCGACGGAGGACTTGCCCAGGTCTGAGAGTGCTGCGTGCGACCATCGCGTTGAGGCCATGGTCAGAGGTTCTCTTCTTCGCCGTGCCACTTCTGCATGTGCGTGGCATGTGTTCGCAGGTATGCGCCGGGTTTGAAGAAGCGGTCGTAGAAGTCCAGGTCCAGGTGGTGCGCTTGGACGTAGTTCATGATGAACACCGTCGGCACCGTCCCGGGGAACTTTCCGAAGGTGTCCAGGACGTACTGCGCTTGGAGCGCGACGCACGCCTTGAACTCGTCGTCGTGCACCGGGGCGCTTCCGCGGAAACCCGGGCTGTCGGTCCAGGCTCCCGGGGTGTCGCGGTGGAACGGCCCGCCGGGCCCGAACTTGCGTCCGGCGAAGGCCTCGACCGCCGCCGCCATGTTGCGGTATCGCGGTGGGCAGTAGGCCTCGAAGACTCCTTCCCGGCCGGTGGGGTTGGGTGTCGGCCAGCGCTCGTCCTCGTCGTAGCGGAACCCGAGGCCGGGAACGTTGGGATCGCCCGAGGCGCCGAGCATGGAGAAGCGGTCGATCCCGTCGAACATCCAGCCCCCGAGCCCCATCGCCTGCAGCATCAGCACGCCCGCGTAGCAGGCGGTCGCCAACTCCGCGGTCGCCTCGGTCAGCGCGTACTGCTCGGTGAAGGTGAGCGGGAACGGCTCCTCGACGTCGACCAGCCCGCCGAACTCCTCCAGCCCGGGCAGCTTGCGGCCGTTGACATCGTCGTAGATCGCGTAGCCGTTCTGGGCGAAGAAGCACAGGATGGCGATGAGGTGCTGGGCGATGTCCGCCACCGGAATGACCAGCAACGAGCCGGGAACGTTGACGCACCAGGTGTTGTGCCCCTCCAGGTAAGGCTCCTCCGCCGGCAGGTGCAGCCGCCCGGCCGAGAGCCGGCGCAGCCGCTCGCGGTGCCGCTCGACCATCAGCTCCGATGTGACCTCCTCGACGGCCGGGTCGACCAGCGCGCCGGCGTCGCGGGTCGGGAAGAAGTAGAGGCCGGAGTCGTCGGTGAAGAACAACTCGGCGGTGTGGAATCCCGCCGCGGAGGGAAAGGTGCGTCCGGCGGCCCCACCGGCGTAGTTCGAGACATGTGGCGCGTAGCGGGCGTGACGGGTGATCGAGTAGTGCCAACCGGTCGTGCCGCCCATCGCGCTCAGCACGAGCATCCGCTCGAGGTCCGTGAGGGAAACCGGATCGTGCTTGGAGCGGTAGGCGAGCGGGCCATCCGGGATCTCATCGCCCAAGGCGAAACGCCGCGAGCGGCGGCCGAAAAGAGCCTCCACCAGCGGGAAAGCCGCAAGCTCCGCAAGCGCTGTCTCGAAGTTCACCGCAGCTTCCTCGGGCACAGCGCCAGACTGCGCCCGGCGAGCGGGGCGGACCAAGGGCTTTCTGCCCTCCGGCCTGCTCCGCCCGGACGGCCAATGCTCACGCGTGCCCGCGCACCATCCTGAAACGACCTCCTAGGTCAGGTGGGCCCTGATCCTTTCGATGCGCTGCTCGATCGGGACCGCGCGGGCCGCCTCCAGTGCGTTGAGAAGTTGTTGGAGGGGCGGGGAATCGGCGACGCCCAGGTTCTTGAACTCCCGTGCGTCGACCACGTTCGGAAACGCCGCGAGCGCCGGGTGGTTGGTCGTCAGCACCTCGTTCCCGCTGCGCGGCAGGAACGCCTTCTGGATCGTCGAGGGCGGTTCGTCCACGATGATCAGCGTGTCGGCCGTGCGCCCGTGTTCCTCCAGGCAGGCGATCTCTTGGGCCAGGGCGGGCGTCAGCTCCGCCGCCCAGACGATGATCTGCGTGGCCAGCGGGATCAGCGTCGCGACGGTTTCGAACCACGTCGCGTCCGGGAGGTACAGGGCGGTCTTGGGGACGAACTGGCCGAACGCGGACGACAGCTCCAGCTCGCCGGCCTTCGTGCTGGCCACCGTGATCATCGGCACCGCGAGTTCCAGTTCCGCCAGTGCGGGACCGCAGTCGCGGTACACGATGGTCTGCACGTAGTCGCCCTGCGGATCGTCGGGATCCTCGAGGACCGACGCGAGCGTCGACGAGATACCCGACTCCTCGGCCAGGCCGAAGTTGCGCAGCAGGAGCACGAACGGTTCGCCGGAGCACAGCCAGCTCCGGACCTGGCCGACCGAGCTCAGGTGCTTCTCCCTGGCGGCGCGGACGAGTTTGGCCATGTGGTTCCGCGGGGCGCCCGCCAGCAGCCATGGGAGGCCGAAGCCCCTGCGCCGCCTCCTGCGGTCCCAGTGGCGCTGCTTTCGCAGGTAGTCGAGGTTCAGCTCGGGCTCGCCGACCGCGAACCCGTCCAGCACCGCGCCCGCGTGCTCTGCCCGGCTGAGCCATTCGTCCACGTCGGGATTCCCGCCGCGATCGCGGCCGAACGACTTCAGGAGCTCGTCGAACTTCTCCCGAGCGGCCTTCTCGTCGCCTTCCTGGAGCGACACCAGCGCCGTGTTGTACAAGCCCTGCGCCGCTCTCCCGCGCAGTTCGGGATCCGCGTTGTGCCGGTACCGCCGGAAGATCTCCGTCCACAGCGCCGCTTGCTCCTCGCGTTTGCTCGACAGGTTTTTGCCTGCCGAGAGGTGATCGCCGCGCAGGTGTGCATGGATCGCCAGCGCCCGGCACAGCGCGCGCTCCACCCGGACGTCCACCGGACCGCGGACGGCGTCCACCACGTCGCGCAGGACGCCGGCTGCGGCGGCGTTGCCCGCCGCATCGGCTTGCCCGGTGTAGGCGCACAGGTCGGTCAGCATGTCGATCACCCGCGCGCCCAGTTCGGGGTCCGGGTGGTGCGCATAATGCACGCCGTACCAGCGCAGCAGCAGGAACGAGTCGGCGATGTCGCCGGCGCGGTAGAGCGCCGTCACGGTCTCGTACACGATGAAGGCGTGGTCGCGCGGGTCGTACGGGCCCGCGCTCGCCGCCTGCTCCGGGAGGGTCTCGAACAGCCAGGTCCGGAAGTCCCGGTCGGCCACCTGTCTGGCGGACTCGCTCCGCATCCGCTGCCACCTGCCGATGGCGCTGTCCACCACGTCCGCGAGCGTCAAGTCGTCGTCCACTGGCGTCACCCCAACTTGTGCGTGCCTCAAACGTTCACGGCTGGTTTTCGAGGGCCTTTGGCCTCCGGGTTCGGTGCGTGTGCGCGCGTAACGTTTCTTGGCAGAACCGGGTTTAGCGATTCGGTCGGAACATACCGGGGCCCAGGTTCGTCCAGCGGAGTTTCGCGGGCCTCGCCGATTATCAACCGAAGGAGCATCTGTGATGCGTACTGTTCTGCGCCGTTCGCTCGGCCTCGCGCTGGCGCTGCCACTCCTGTCCGGAGCCGCTGCGCTCGCCCCGGCCGCGTTCGCCGCCCTTCCGGCGCCTGCGGTGGTGCAGTTCGCCCCGCAGCAGCAGACCGATGAGTGCAACCCGGACGACCAGGTCTGCCAGGAGCACCAGCAACAACACCAGCAACAGCAAGATCAGCAGCAGCACGGGCGCTGAGGATCGGGCTCAGGCCCGGTCGTTGAGCGCCGCGTCGAGGATCTTGAGCCAGGGGATTTCCAGGGCCTGGTCGTTCCTGGGGCCCTGCAGGGGCCAGTAGTCGTCGCCCGTCAGGAGTTGCACGTCGGCTTGGCGCAGAGTTTCCACGTGCGACTTCCACGCCGGGTGGCGGACCTGCGTGACGTTGATCTTCGGGAACACCACCACCGGGATCCCGGGGGTTCCCATCGCCTCGCCCAGCGTGGTCAGGGCCTGGTTGTCGGCTAGGCCGAGGGCGAGCTTGGCGACCGTGTTCGCCGTCGCCGGGCAGGCCAGGTAGCGGTCGATGGGCGGGTGCGGTCGGCCGGCACCGGGCAGCCGGGGCTCGACCCGGCACGGCAGGCCGGTGACCTGCTCGATCCGCTCGACCTCGCCCAGCGCCCGCAGCCACGCGCCGGCCGCGGGCGTGAGCGTCACCGCGACCCGCCAGCCCCGCGCGATGGCCGGTTCGATCAGGGCCGGGCGGATCTGCTCCACGCCGCCTGCCGCCGATCCGATGAGTCCCAGGGTCCGCACGCTCATTCCGCCAGTATGTCGGGGGACGGATCATCTGGGAACCGCGGTGGATGTCCACAGGGGACTGGGGCCTTTGGGCTCGGGATTCGGTGTGCGCGGGCGCGTAGGGTCGATAGGCGGAGCCGATTTCCGGCCGTTCGGTTCGGAAAGTGCCGAGATGGGTCTCGGCGAACATCAACCGAAGGAGCATCGGGGATGCGTACTGTTCTGCGTGGATCGCTCGGCATCGCGCTGGCGGTGCCACTCCTGTTCGGCCTCGCCCCGGCTGCGTTCGCGGTCAGTCCGGCGCCTGCGGTGGCGGCGCAGCTCGCCCCTCAGCAGACGCACCACCACGACTGCGCGGAGGGCGACGTGATCTGCGAGATGCACGTGCACGAGCACGAGCACCAACACCACCTGCTAGAACACCGGCACCACTAGGTGGTCGACAGCAGGATCGGTGGAGCGCCCCGCTGGGCAGGGCGCTCCGCCGGGATCATCAGACCGACTTGAGGTCCGATTCCTTCACGTAGACCCAGCGGTAGTTGTACGAGATCGGGACGTAGACCTCGTTGCCGACGATCACCTCGTGGTTGTTCGGGTCGTTCAGCCCGTCGTAGACCACGATGGCCGATTCGATCAGGGCCGGGCGGATCTGCTCCACGCCGCCTGCCGCCGATCCGATCAGTCCCAGGGTCCGCACGCTCATTCCGCCAGTATGTCGCGGCAGGGATCATCTGGGAACCGCGGTGGATGTCCACAGGGGACTGGGGCCTTTGGGCTCGGGATTCGGTGTGCGCGGGCGCGTAGGCTCGATCGGCGGAGCCGATTTCCAGCCGTTCGGTTCGGAAAGTGCCGAGATCTCCGGTTTCGGCGAACATCAACCGAAGGAGCATTGGTGATGCGTACTGTTCTGCGTGGATCGCTCGGCATCGCGCTGGCGGTGCCGCTCCTGTTCGGCCTCGCCCCGGCTGCGTTCGCGGTCAGTCCGGCGCCTGCGGTGGCGGCGCAGCTCGCTCTTCAGCAGCGGAACCACCACCACTGCGCGGAGGACGACGTGATTTGCGAGACGCACGAGCACTTGCACGATCTCCAACGCCACCTGCAAGAGCACGGGCAACACTAGGCGATCGGCGGAGCGCCCCGCGGACGGGGCGCTCCGCCGGGATCGTCAGACCGACTTGAGGTCCGATTCCTTCACGTAGACCCAGCGGTAGTTGTACGAGATCGGGACGTAGACCTCGTCGCCGACGATCACCTCGTGGTTGTTCGGGTCGTTGAGCCCGTCGTAGACCACGTTGTAGTCGAGCGCCTTGGTCTCCTCGCCCGCGACGTACACCTGACCGGCCGGCACCTTGTACGGCAGCGGCTTGATCTTGCGGGCGTCGATGCCGGACGGGTAGTCGCCCGGCTGCGGCAGCGACAGGCCGTAGGTCGGGATCTCGTCCCGGACCGGCGTGACCAGATCGGCGCCGTCGGCGGGTGCCGTGTTCTTGCCGTCCGGGTCGTGCAGCCAGGCCTTCTTGCCGTCGAACCAGATGGCCAGCCAGTCGTCCGAGCGTTCCGCCACCGCGTACTGCCGGCCCGTGTTGGCCTTGGCCGACCAGTCCTCGATCTTGGTCGTGCCCGGCGAGCCGTCCGGGTGCACCGTCGGCGAGCCGATCAGCGGCGCATCATCGCGCGGCTCGGTGTGCAGGTACAGGAAGTTCGCCCCCTGCGCCGGCAGGGTCCGGCAGGGCTCGTCCTTCGGGCATTCGACGACCTCCGGCCGGTTCGCGTCGAACCGCGGGAAGATGGTCACCACGTCGTCGCCGCCGGTGTCGCCGTCCAGCGGCTCGTCCAGCAGCTTCATGTAGTGCGCCCAGTCCCAGAACGGGCCCGGGTCGTAGTGCTCACCGCCGGCCTTCGCCGGGTTGTCGGCGCTGACGTCGTCGTGGCCGACGATGTGCTCGCGGTCCAGCGGGATGTCGTACTTGTCCGCCAGGAACTTCACCAGCTCAGCCGACGAGCGGTACATCTGCTCGGTGTACCACTTGCCGCCCTCGGCGGCGAAGCCCTCGTGCTCGATGCCGATGGAGCGCATGTTCCGGTCCCAGTTGCCGGCGTGCCACGCCATGTCCTTGGTGGGGACCATCTGCGTGACCTGGCCGTCGGAGGAGCGGACGATGTAGTGCGACGCCGCGCCGTGCGCCGGGTTCTGGAACGCCGAGATCGCCGTCTGGTACGAGGTCTCCGTGTCGTGGATGACGATGGAGTCGATCTTGACGTCCTTCGGCCGGCTCGCCGTGTCGTAGTTGCCGTAGCCGCCGGTGGGGTCCTGCGGATCGGTCGGGGCGTAGGCCGCCGGGATGTAGCGGCAGTCCAGCTCGGTCGGGCATTCCGGCTTCGGGCCGAGCGGGGCGTCCTTGACGTTCTTCAGGTTGGTGCCGCTGAGATCCCGGTCCGGCAGCACCTCCGGGATCTTGGCGAACGCGAGCTGCTGGCCGGTCGAGGTGGTGCGGGCGCGGCCCTGGCCGAGCACGTCGTAGACGTCGTCGGCGAAGGACTGCGCGCCGCTGGCCTGCGGGCTGCCGCTGAGCTCGGCGATCGCCGGGTACCAGCCGCCGATGTTGTTCGGCAGGTCTCCCTCGCCGAGGTTCTTGGCGCGCTGGGCCAGCAGCGCGGCACCGGCCCGGATGTTCTGCTCCGGGTCGCGCTTCACCTGCTCCGGCGGGAGGCCCACCAGCGCCGCGGCCTCGGTCAGGGTGTGCAGCGTCGGGTGGTCCCCGAGCTTCTGCAGCTTCGGGTTCTCGCTGCGGAGCTCCTCGGGGTCGATGTCGGTCAGGTGCATCGGGCCGTAGCCGCCGGCCACGCTCTGCTCGCCGTTGTGGTCTTCCCACCTGGTGAGCTGGAACGAGGTCGCCATCAGCAGCGGCATCGGGATGCCGAACTCGGCGGCGGCCGATTCGAAGGCGCGCTGCTCGACGGTGTCGGGTGCGGCGGGGGTTCGGGGCGCGGTGGCCGGGTTGGCGCCGAGGGCAGTGTGGGCTGCGCCGGTCAGCAGCCCGGTGACGCTCGCCGTGACCACAGCGGCTCGCCACCAGTGGAGCTTCCTGGCAGTCAAGGGTTCGCTACCTCGCAAAAACCGGAACTGGTGTCCTAAGTGGACCTGTGGGGTTCGCGGTTGATCACCGACCCTGCCAGTGGTCCGCAAGCACTCGTGAGCGTTTTGGATTGCTATGGCGATCCAAAGCACTCACGAGCCCCGGGCAGCTCGCCGCGGGGCGCGTCGGATCATCGTCTCCTCGGTTGATCAACTGCGGCTACACCTTCCCACCGTTCGGCGGTTTCGGCACCGATGAACTCCGATCTGAAACCTGGTCGATACGTGCAGAGCGGGAGTTTTCGCCTTCGGGCCGTCTTGCTGCCCGAAAGTGCTCGCGGCGGCTGACCGGCGGCGGTGGTTCAGGAGGAGCAGTGGGCTTTGCGAAGGCGCGCCTCGCGCGCATGCACGAGGTCGCACGCCGGGTCGGTTCGGCTGGATCGGCTCGGCACGCTCGCGTTCGGGGATCCGGCGGAGGACCTGATCGGCATCCTGTTGACCCAGCGCGCGATGGGCTCGCCCGCGTCGCCGAAACACTTCGCCGACTTCCGCACGCCGTCCACCAGGCCCTCGACTGACCGGCGCGGCTCAAACCCGTTGCCGCCACTCGGATCGGAGGATCGCGTAGACGAGTTCGTCGCGCCAGGCGCCCTTGACGACCACGTTCTGGACGAAGTGGGCCTCGCGGCGCATGCCGATCCGCTCCATGAGCCTCGCCGAGGCGGTGTTCAGAGCGTTGCACTTGCCGATGATCCGGTGCAGGCCGAGGCCCTCGAAGCCCAGGCGGAGGACTTCGCGGGCGGCCTCGGTGGCCAGGCCCTTGCCCTGGTGATCGGGGTTGAAGATGTAGCCGATCTCGCCCTGCCGGTGCTCCTCGCTGTGCCAGACGAGTTCGACCTGCCCCACGACCGCGTCGAGCTCCGGTGAGACCACCGCGAGGCTGAGGCAGTCGCCTTCGGCGCCGAGCTCGGTCTCCCCGGCCATCTGCTCGACGGAGTCCTGCGTCTGCCGGTGGTCGCGCGGCTCCCACAGGAGGTAGCGGGCCACCTCCGGTTGGCGCTGGTAGGCCCAGACGTCCGCCGCGTCTCCGGCGGTGAACGGGCGCAGCAGCAGGCGATCGGTCTTGATCGGGTAGTCAGGTCGAAGCACGAACCGACCGTACTTCAGCTCCGGGATCGACCGCGGCGGATTATCCGTGGTGTGTGCGGTGCGGCTCTTCGCGGCGGCTGACGATGTCGAGCAGCGTCATCGCGTCGTGGTGCGGGGTGCCCGGTTCGGCCTGGTAGATGACGATCCGCTGGTCGCCGCCGCGCACCGCCAGCACCTCGTAGTCCAGGTCCATCCGGCCCACCGCCGGGTGGTCGAACCGTTTCACGCCGGCCGACTTCGGCTGCACCTGGTGGCGTGCCCACATCGCCGGGAACTCCTCGCTCTTCGTGGTGAGCTCCTCGACGAGCGCGGCGAGCCGCTGGTCGGCCGGGTTGTCGCCGAAGGTCGCGCGCAGGTCGGCGACCGAGTCCTGAGCCACGTTGCGCCAGCTCACGAACAGCGTCCGGGCCGCCGGGTGCAGGAACAGGTAGCGAGTGGTGTTGCGCCGTCGCGCGGGCCACTGGTCGATTCCCGCGAGCAGCGCGAGGCCCGCCGGATTCGCCGCCACCATGTCGTTTCCGCCGTTGAGCACGTAGGCCGGGGCCTCGCCGACCATGTCGAGCAGCCGCAGCACCGTCGGCCGCACCGGCTCGGCATCCGGCTGTGCCGAATTCCGGCTTCCCGCGGCGTGCCTGGCCAGATTGCCCATGTACTGCCGCTCGGTGGCGTCCAGCAGCAGTGTCCGCGCCAATGCGTCCAGCACCGCCTCGCTCGGGTGCCGCTCGCGGCCCTGCTCCAGCCGCGTGTAGTAGTCCATGCTGATCCCGGCCACCGCCGCGACCTCTTCGCGTCGCAGGCCCGGCGTCCGCCGCACCCCGGGCCCGGCCGGGATGCCGACGTCGCCCGGCTTCCGGCGCGCCCGGCACGCCTTCAGGAAGCTGCCCAGCTCGTTGCTCACCTCGCCGATGCTGCCACGCCACCAGCCTGGGTGTGCCACACCCAGGAGAAACGCGCCCTGCCGCGCGGCCGCGACGAGGACCAGCATTGATGGCAGCCGATCGAAGGGGAACGAGATGACGTTGCGGCAGGTTCAGCTGGGATCCGGCCCGGTGGTGGGCGCGCAGGGCCTCGGCTGCATGGGGATGAGCGAGTTCTACGGCCCGACCGATCAGGACGAGGCCCGGCGCACGCTGGAGCACGCTCTGGAGCGCGGCGTGACACTGTTCGACACCGCCGACATCTACGGCTCCGGCGCCAACGAGGAATTCCTCGCGCCGTTCGTGAACGCGCATCGCGAGCAGCTGGTGCTGGCCACCAAGTTCGGTCTGGTCCGCAAGGCCGACGACCCGAACTACCGCGGCTTCCGCGGCGACGCGGCCTACGTCCGCGCGGCGGCCGAGGCGAGCCTGCGGCGGCTGGACATCGACGTGATCGACCTCTACTACATGCACCGGCGTGACGTGACGGTGCCGATCGAGGAAACCGTCGGTGCGATGGCGGAGCTGGTCGCCGAGGGCAAGGTGCGCCATCTCGGGCTGTCCGAGGTGACCGGCGACGAGCTGCGCGCCGCGCACGCGGTGCACCCGATCGCGGCGGTGCAGAGCGAGTGGTCGGTGTTCAACCGCGACGTCGAGAACACCGCGGTGCCGGCGGCCAAGGAGCTCGGCGTGGCGCTCGTGCCCTACTCGCCGCTCGGGCGCGGCTTCCTCACCGGGGCGTTCGCCGACGCCGCGAAGCTGCCGGACGGCGACTTCCGGCGCAACTTCCCGCAGTACTCCGGCGAGAACGCATCCCGCAACGCCGAACTCCTGGCGCCGCTGCGGGAGGTCGCGCAGCGCCACGACGCGACGCTCGCGCAGGTGGCGCTGGCCTGGCTGTACGCGCAGCAGGACGGCCTGGCCGTGGTCCCGATCCCGGGCACCCGGCGCCGCACCAGGCTCGACGAGAACCTCGGCGGCGCGGACCTGACGCTCACGGCGGCGGATCTCACGCTCCTGGAGCCGATCTCGTCGAAGGTCGCGGGCACCCGCTACGCCGACATGAGCTTCACCGCGGCCGGCCGCGAGTAGCGATCGGGACCGTGAGTCTTTTGGGCGGCTGTAGAGGCTGTTTGGGATGTGGTGACGTGCGGATGTGGTAACGCGGGCGTTTTGTATTTGAAGCGGCGCAGCCGCTTAGCCCACCCACGCAACCGGCACCGCCGCGGGTTCTCAGAGGTCTTCTCGCGAGGACAGCCCCGACGTGGTGAATTGGCCATTCATGATGTCGGGGATCCCACAGCGAGAAGGCCTCTGAGGTTCCGCCACCCGCACCGCCACGCAGAACGAGTTTGGAAACAGGCTCTATAGCAACCCAAAAGACTCACGGCCCCGTGGCCTGCCGGAACGGTGCCTGAGCCGGGTCAGCTGACGTAGGTCAGGAGGCGTTCCGCTCGGGCCGGTTCGCGGAGCTTCCGCAGGACTCGGTGCTCCAACTGGCGGATCCGCTCGCGGGTCACGCCGAGCTCGTGGCCGATCTCCGCCAGCGTGCGCTGCCGGCCGTCGTCGAGCCCGCAGCGCAGCCGGATGACCTGCTGTTCGCGTGGGCTGAGCGTGCCGAGCACGTCTTCGATCTCGGTGCGCAGCAACTGGATTCCCGCCGCTTCGCGGTCGTCGGGGCGGGTCAGCAGGTCGGCCAGCGTGCCGCCGTCCGGGCCGGCGGGTTGGTCCAGGCTGAGCGGTTCCTGCGCGACCGAGAACAGTTCCAGCAGCTGGCGAACCGGGATGTCCAGCGCCTGCGCGAGCTCGTCGTGCCTGGGTGCCCGGCCCAGCTTCGCCGTCAGATCCCGCCGCACGCGCGCCATCCGGGTGAGCTGTTCGGTGAGGTGCAGCGGCAGCCGGATGGTGCGCGCCTGGGCCGCCAGCGCCCGGCTGATCGCCTTGCGGATCCACCAGGTGGCGTAGGTGGCGAACCGGAATCCCGGGCTGTGGTCGTACTTCTCGACGGCGCGCAGCAGCCCGACATTGCCCTCCTGGATCAGGTCGAGCAGCGGCATGCCGCGCCCGGTGTAGCGCTTGGCGATGCTCACCACCAGCCGCAGGTTCGCTTCCACCAGCGCGGTTCTGGCCGCGCGCCCGTCGTCGGCGACGGCCTGCAGCTCGACGCGGCGCGCGGCGGGCAGACCCGGGACTTCGAGGGTTTCTTCGGCGTGGAGTCCGGCCGCCGCGCGTTCGGCCAGGTCGGTTTCCCCGGCCAGGTCGAGGAGTTCGGTCCGGCCGATCCCGGCCAGGTAGAGGCGCACCGAATCGACGGCCGCCGAAGGCCGTTCGGTTCCGGGAACGTCGTCGATGTCGAGCAGCGGGGCCGCCACCTGCCAAGCCTTCCGGACACGGGTGCACGCCCTGCCCAGCGTGCCGAACGGTGCTGGCAGCGCGCTGACGTGCGGATCGCCGGTTTGTCTGCGGCGTATTCGCTGGCTGTGCGGCTGGAGCCGGGATTTCGGCGGCGGTGTGGTGCGGTCCGGGTACGGCTGGTGTCGAATCGGGTACTGTCCGCGTCGCTGTGGTCGGGATAGCCTTGCCGCGTGGGAGGGATCCACCTTCGATGACAAGCCAGACCAGCGCACCGCCGAAATCGAGCGCGTTCGGCCGTTCGCGGGATGACGCGTGGTTCCGCCCGCAGCGCAGGCCGGGCCGCATCGGGCCGGTCAGCCTAACCCGGCTGCTGGCGTTCGAAGTCGTGCAGCTCGCGCTGTGCTTCGTCGTGTTCCAGGCGTTGTGGGCGTTGATCGTGGGCGGCCTGGTCGGAGTTGCCGCGGCGGTGGCCACCTTCGGCCGGCGCGGCGAACAGTGGTGGACCGAGATGCTCTGGCTTCGCCTGCGGTTCCGCCGCCGACGAGGCATCGTCGCCGCCCGCCGCGACGATCCGCGGCTGTCCGCGCTTTGCGAGCTGGCTCCCGATCTGACCGTGGAAGGCGTTGCGGGTCAAGAAGATTCGCGGTTGGGCATGGGCAGCGACGGCGCGGGCTGGTTCGCCGTGCTGGAGGTCGCCGCCGACGAGGGTCCGCGGCCGCCGGTTCCGATGGCGGAGCTGGCGCGGATCGCGACCGATCAGCCCGGCGTGGTGGTGCAGGTCGTCCTGCACAGCGCGCCGTTGCAGGGCACGAACCTGCGCGATCACGTGGTGTGGATCGCGGTGCGGCTGGATGCCCAGGCGGTCGCCGCGTCGGCAGTGGACAGCCGGAGCGATCCGGACGTGCCGGTGCTGCTCGCCGAACTGACCAGGCGCGTTGAGAGGTTGTTGCGGCGCAGGGGACTGCGCGCTCGCGCCCTCGACGCCAGCGGGTTGCTCGACGCGCTGGTGCGCTCCTGCGACCTGGCCGAGCCGGCGGACCGGCGGCCGGTCCAGCCGCGCGAGGAGTGGGATTCCTGGCGCTCCACCAGGTTGCGGCACGGCTGCTTCTGGATGCGGTCGTGGCCGAACCCGGAGCGCGGCGCGCTGCTGCTGTCGGCGCTGGCGGAGGTGCCGGACGCGCAGGTCAGCATCTCGATCGTGCTGGAGCCGGGGCAGCGCGGCGCCGATCTGTCCGGGCTGGTCCGGGTGGCCGCAGATGCGCAGCGGTATGAGCAGACCTGCGAACTGGCGGCGCGACTCGTCGAGCACGCGGGCGGCCGACTGTCCAGATTGGACGGACAACAGCTACCCGCGGTGTACGCTTCGGCGCCGACCGGAGGAGGGGCGCGGTGAACGAGGGGCAGTACCCGACGCAGTCGGCGGTTGCGCCGCCCGCGGCAGCGCGGCCGGAGGCGCCGGAACCCGCTGCGGCAAAGCGAGTTCCGGTGATCTCGGCGGCGAAGCCGCCGGAGACGACGGGGCCCGTTCGGCTCCCGAAGAACCAGGACGCCGACGACACGGCCTTCGCGCCGGCGCTCGGTTCGTCGGAGTGGAACCAGCAGGCCGGCGGCGCGGTGCTGACGAACGCAGCCGCCGTGTCGGCGCCGGTGGCGACCGCGCAGGCCGTCGCCGCGCCGCTGCCACCCGGCGGGCCCGGCCCGCGCGAAGACGACACGCCGACCGTGGTGGTGCGCAAGCCGCGCGGCTGGCGGCCGCGCAAGCAGCGTTCGGTGCCTCGGCTGGACATCGGCCGGCACCGGGCCACCGAGCGGGAACTGGACCTGCTGCAGCTCACCGGCACGTCGTTCGGTTTTCCGCTGGGCCGCAACCAGGCGGGCTTCCCGGTGACGATGACGCTGTTCCAGCCGGAACCGGTGTCGATCGCGCTGGTCGGCGCGTCCTGGGCGGCGCGCCTGCTGGCCTACCGGGCGTTGCGCTTCGGCGCGAAGGTGCTCGTGTTCACCGACCAACCGGCGGGCTGGGCGGATCTGGGGCAGGCGGCGACCGGCCGGGCCGACCGGGTCGCGGTGCTGGAACCGGGTGCTCCGGCGGGAGTCGTGGCATCGGCGGACGCCCCGGTCTTGTCCCTGTACGACGCGGAATCACCGCCGTCGCCGGCGGAACCCGCGCCGTGGCAGACGAGAGTCATGGTGCTGCACCGGTTCACGCCGCAGCGGGCCAACGCGGCTCTGGAAGCGGACGTCCTGCTCCTGCAGCGATTGGCTCCTGAAGAAGCGGCGACGATCGCTGCGGCCCGCCGCTTCTCGGCGCGAACGGCCGAGCAGTTGCAGGCCTTGCACGACGACATGCTGGCGGTGCTGACGAAGTCGGAGAACCACTACGTGTGGGTCACCCCGGCAGATCGCGAGCAGGAAGAACTAGGTTCCCCGGGCCGCTACTGAACGGAGCCTGTGGGCTTGAGGGCGTTTTGTCTTTGAAGCGGCGCAGCCGCTTAGTAGGGCTTTGTTAGTTGTTGATCTCGTGCGGGATGATCTTGGTGTGGATGCTGCTGAGTTGGAT
>NZ_JBFAKG010000139.1:0-20249 GCF_040655595.1 Saccharopolyspora sp. NPDC050389 | reverse complement strand
CACCTCGAACCCACGGGTCGAGCCCTGCTCCTGGTGGCAACCCACCCTCGGGTTCCCAATGAGGAACCTTCACTCGCGCTGAACCCACGGGACTCGAGGGGTCCCCGTAGTTTTCGCCGAATATCCGGCGGATATGCGCTGACCAGCTACTGCGCGCCTCTAATGGGCAGCAGAACCGGCTACACCGGTACCGCAGATGACATGGCGTTGTTCAGCCGTTCCGCGTAGATCCGGTACGCCTTGCGCTCCGCTGACGAAGCGCCGTCGGCGTTGAGCGCGACCGCAGTGGCCAGCAGTGCTTGATGCACGTCGGGGAGTGCGGTGACGTGCAGGCTGTAGCCCTGGCCGCGGCGCACGGTTCGGCCGTTCTGCAGTGCGTGGCGTTCGGCTTCTCCGAGTTCCGAATGGTTGTTCAGGTAGTGGGCGATCTTGCCGGGGATTTCCACGCGTATCGCCTGCTGTTCGTTCGGCGCGACGGTCGCGGGCCGGTGGGGTTGGTTGGGCAGAAGGTCAGCTACGGCGGTGCGGATGGCGACTCGGCTAACGTGGTGTTCGCGGGACAGGGAGGCGATGCTGGCGCCGTCGCGGACGGCTTGCCGGACCTGGTCGGTGACGCCGAGTTGGGCGAGGCGGGGGCGGCGGCCGGATTTAGCGCCGCTTGCCCAGGCGGCTGCGAGGCCGTCGCGGGTGAGTTCGTTTTGCAAGTCGCGCTGGAACTGGCCGACGGAGACCAGGACGTTGACCAGCATGGTGGTGGTCGCGTCGGTGGCGGCCAGGTCGACGATGCCTGACAGGGCGCCGGAGAGCACGCGTAGTTTCACGTCGTTGGCGCGGCACCATTCCCGGACCGCGAGGATGTCGGCGAGGTCGCGGCACAGCCGGTACAGCTCCGAGACGGTGAGCCGGTCGCCGGGCCGTGCGTAGCTGGCCAGCTCGCGGAAGCCTTCGCGCTCCAGCGCGGGGATCTTCGACGACGTCGCGGGGTCGGTGAATAGCCGCACGCCGTCCGCGCTGTCGATCAGACTGGCCTCGGCGAGCAGGTGGGTCTGCCGTTGGGTGCTCTGCTCGTCGGTGGACACCCGCGTGTAGACGAGCTCCGCCATGACCGCGCCGCCTCTCCGGCCGCCGGTCGCGGCCGTTCACCGTTCTATCTGTCGGAAAACCCTGTCGTCAATTCGGAATGGATCGCATTGGATCGGGCCGACGGTTTTCCCATGATCGGTGCGGCCGGACGGCGCTCCGGGCCGCCTGTCGTCAAAGGACCGTTTGGCGACAGTAACGGACGGCGGTGAGCGCGTGCCGTCCGAACCGCGTCCGAACCGAGCGGCGGCGCGTTCAGGTCATAATGACTGCCCAAAAAACTTGAAAGAATGCGAAGTTCGCCGCAACTGGCCGAATTTGATCAACAATCGTCGTTGCGCACCAAACGGAGCGTCGACACCCGCTGACGCGTTCTCCTCGGACGCAGTGCATCAGGACAGAATTCCACCTGCGTTCTCCGATTGAGGTCGCCAGCCAGCTTCTGGAAGGAAATCAGCCGACGATGTTCGGGAATCTCGTCGAACGACTGGCCTCGCTGGCCGAACGCAACAACTGGACGCACCGGACGGCCTATGTCGCGGATGGCATCCGGTATTCGTACGGTGACGTTCACGAGGGGGCCGGGCGTGCCGCCGCCGCGCTGCTGGGGGCCGGGCTGACGCCGGGCGATCGGGTACTGCTGGCCCTGCCGGACGGCATCGACTTCGTCTGGTCGTTCCTGGGGGCGCTGCGGGCCGGGATGGTCGCGATCCCGGTCAACACGGACCTGCACGTCGACGAGCTGCGCAAGGCAGGGGAGATCGCCGATCCCGCGGGGGTGATCTGCGCCCCCGCACTGGCGTCCCGGTTCAGCGCGCCCGTCATCGACCCGGACAAGCTGCGCGCCCCCGGCCAGGCGCCGTACTTCACCGGCGGCGCTGATGCGGCAGGCTTCGGCTTGTTCACGTCGGGAACGACCGGTGACCCGAAGCTGTGCTTCCACACCCACGCCGATCCTGAGATGTTCGAACAGGCGACGAATTCTGCGTTCCGGCTGACGGAGGACGATGTCTGCTTCTCCGTGTCGCGGATGTACTTCGGGTTCGGCCTCGGTAACTCCCTCTTCCTGCCGCTGAGCCGGGGCGCGACTACCGTTCTGCGGTCGGTGCGGGCGACGGCGGAGGTGGCGCTGGGGATCATCGCGGAGCACCGGGTCTCGGTCTTCTACGGCCAGCCGAGCTTCTACGCGAAGATGCTGGAAACGCCGGACGACAGCGGCCGTCTCGCGTCGCTGCGGCTTGCCGTCTGCGGCGGCGAGGTCGTACCCGAGTCGCAGGAGGCCCAGTTCCGTGCGGCGCTCGGCAGCCGGTTCCTGAATGTCTTCGGTACCACCGAGGTCGGCTACGCGCTGGTCGCTAACACCCCTGGGGCGTGGCGGGACCGCCGCGTCGGCAAGATCCTGCCGCCGTACCGGCTGCGCGTGGTGGACGAGGATGGCGCCCCGGTGGCGGCGGGCGAACCGGGCCTGCTGCAGCTCGCCGGACCCACAATCTCGCTCGGCGTGCGCAAGGGCGGTGAGCCGCCGCGCCGCCTCGTCGACGAGTGGTACGCCACGGGCGACTCGGCGACCGTAGACGAGGACGGCTTCCTGACCGTGCACGGCCGGGTCGACGACATCGAGATCGTGGGCGGGACGAATGTGCACCCGATCGAGGTGGAGGAGTTCTTCCTGCGCCACGGCGCGGTGCGCGAGGTGGCTGTCTGTTCGGTCCGGCGCCCGGTCGGCAACTCGACGTTGCGCGCCTACGTCGTGCTCGTCAGCGGCGTGAGCGACCACGATCAGGTGGCGGCGGAGCTGATCGCCGCCGCCCAGGAATCGCTCACCTGGTACAAGGTCCCCGAGGACGTCGTCATCGTGCCGGAGCTGCCACGCAACTCGAACGGCAAGGTGAAGCGCTCCGCGGTGCGGAAGATGGCCGAGTTGGACGTCGGCTTCCAGCTTGTGGCCCGGCACCTCGACACTACCGACCGGCCCGCCGAGTTCGACCTGCTCGGCTACAGCTGGGACCTCCTGCCGGAGGTGTTCGTGCCCATCCACACGGCTTCGACCGAGCTGTTCTCCGACTGGCTCCTTTACCCGGCGGGAGGCTCGTTCCTGGAGATCGGGTGCGGGGCGGGCGTTACGGCCGTGCTGGCCGCGCTGCGCGGCTGCGCGCGGGTGGCCGCCGTCGATATCAGCGGCCAAGCAGCAGCGAACACCGCGCTCAACGCCACCCGGCACGGCGTCGGCGACCGCGTGTCCGTCCACCAGGGCGACCTGTTCGACCCGCTCGACCGGGACGACCGCTTCGACGTCATCTTCTGGAACTCCAACGTCATCCCAACGCCCGAGCACTTCGACTACTCGCACGACATCGAGCACGCCATCTTCGACCGCGAGTACCGCGCGCACCGACGCTACCTGGCGGAGGGCATGCAGCGGCTCACGCCCGGTGGGGTGTTGTTGCTGGGCTTCAATAGCCTCGGCGACCGCGTGTGGCTCGACCGAATCGCCGCCGGATTGGGGCTTGAGTTCACCGAATACCGGGGTGAGACCCGGCACTCAGGCCACGTCGCGGTGACGTTCCAGCTGCTCCAGGCGGTCAAACGTTAATACCGCAACTCGACGCCGATGACGTACTCCGTGCGGGACAACGGGTCAAAGGCGTGGTGCGCCCAGCGTCGCGCCCTCGACGAACTCGCACGGGAGCAGTTCCTGCGGTGTGGTGCCGTGTTCGAGCACCTCGGTCAGCGCCTGCACCGCCCGACGCCCCATCTCGCGCCTGGGGATGCGGAAACCGGTGAGCGCCACGTCGTCCGGTGCCGGCCGGGTAGCGGCGCCGAGCGAGAGCACGGCGAGGTCGCCCGGCACGGAGAGCCCGCGCGCGCGTCCGGCGAGCACGATCGCGGCCCCGTCCGACACCTCTTCGGTGAGCACGGCGGTGACGCCCGCTTCGCGCAGCTGGTCGAGCCGTGCGGTCTGCACATGCACCCCTTGGACGCCATGTGCGGCAACGGCTTCGTGGAAGCCTTGCAGCCGATCCGCGGACGACTCAGCGCCCGCACCGGGCCCCACGTACGCGAACCCGCGGTGGCCGAGCGCGACCGCGCGGTCCACCAGGTCTCGCACCGCGGTGCGGTAGTCGGCGCCGACGTGCGGCACCGGGCCGCCCGCGTCGTCGCGTCGTCCGATGGAGACGTACGGGATGCCTTCGGCGAGCAGCTGGGCCAGGTCGTCGCGGTCGACCGTGCGACCGAGCAGCAGACTGCCGTCGGCGAGCCGCACCCGGCTGTCGTCGCTGAAGATCCGCCGCCGCGCCCCAGCGGCCTTGGCGCTGGTGAACAGCAACAGGTCACAGCCGACATCCTCGGCCCGTTCCTCGATGCCTTCGAGGAACGGCTGGTAGAAGTTCGCGCGGGTGCTCGGGAACACCGCCTCGTAGGTGAACACGCCGAGGATGCGGTTGCGCCGGTCGTGCAGTCTGCGGGCGATCGGGTTCGCGACGTAGCCGGTCTTCCGAATCACCTCCAGCACCTGCGCACGGGTCTCCGGCGCGATCCGGACGTTGCCGTCCCGCCGGTTGTTGAGCACCAGCGACACCGTGGCCTGGCTGACTCCTGCCATCCTGGCGATGTCCCGCTGGGTGAGCCGTCGGGCCACGAGCACTCCTGCTTGCCAATTCGAATTGGCAGGGATTCTGCGTCGTCGGCCCACGTGTCGTCAAGCGCTAATAATTCGAATTATCATCTTGACCTGCGGGTGCCGAGCCGACGAGCGTTACCGGCCACAAGGAGGTAGGCCCGTGACTATGTTCAGCCGTCGCAGCCTGATGACCGGCGCCGCCGCTCTCGGACTGCTCGCCGCATTGCCGGCCCGCGCACTCGCACTGCCCGCGCCGCCGCCCACCACACCGATCCGGCGCCTGTTCGCACCCGAGGAGCAGCGGTTCGCGCCGTACCTCAGAGCGGTCTCGCCGATGGTCGCCGACATGGACTCGAGCGGCTTCTTCGCCGGAGGCTGGTGGCGCAGCCCGGCGGTGTCGCACAACGCCCGTGTCCAGGAGCACGTCTACACGCTCGCCTGGTTCGCCACGCAGTCCCGAACGTGGAACCCGTACCGGGGCAACGCGGATCTGCTCGCCGCGCTCGACGCCGGGCTCGGGCACTACCTGGGGTTGCAGCACGCCGACGGCTCGTGGCCGGAGTACTCGCCGACCGAGCACTCGCTCGCCGCCACCGGCTTCGCGATGGGGTACCTGAGCAAGACCAACGCCCTGCTGCGCAAGGCGAACGTCCTGACGCAACGCCAGGCGCAGATCACTTCGGCGCTGCGCACAGCGATGACGTGGCTCCTCAACCCGGCCAACGGTCGCGTCTGGCAGCCCACGATCCACTACGCGAACCAGGTCACCGCCGGGCTCGCCGGTGCCGCGCTCGCGCTGAACCAGGCCCCCGATCCCTCGCTGCGGCAGCGGTTGACCGAGGCGTTCGCGCGCCTTGCCGCGAACGGGCAGAGTCCCGCGGGCTTCTTCTACGAGGAGACCGGCGCGGACACCAACTACAACTTCGAGGTGATGCTGCCGGAGATGGCCGACGCGTGGCGCCAGTCCAACGACGCCAACCTCGTCACGATGACGCGCCGGTACACCGACTGGCTCGGCTACAACCTGCTGCGCGAACCCGACGGCTCCGGCTGGTTCGCCAACGTCGCCCCGAACTCCCGCACCACGTCGCGGTTCTACGCCGACGTGCGGCCGGACCCGGAACGTACCGCGCTGAACAACCAGTTCGTGCCGGTGGTGCCGAACTTGTCCGCGTTCCTGTCCAGCCGCGAAGACCTCGCCGCCGCACGGGCGGCCTGGGCAGCGGACCCGGCGCCGGTGCCCGCACTCGTCAAACCCGACACCTCACCGCGCATCCTCAGCCACTCGATCTACGGCGAGCGCTATCCAACCCGTGCCCAGCGCACGGCCGCGATCGCGGAACTTCCATACCGCCGGGCGCACTTCACCGAGATCCGCAGCGACCAGGGGCAGAACTTCCTGTTCCTGCGCAGGCCGCAGTTCTACCTCGGCGGCTACTTCGGCACGAGGCGCGCGACCTCGCTGGCCCGCACCGGTCTGACGTTCCTGTGGCACCCGGTGGCGGGCACGGTCGTCCAGTCGATGAACAACAACGACCACGCCTGCTGGGCGACGGTCTTCCCGGGCCACGTGCCGGACGCGAACGGACCGCAGCAGGCGGAGTTCCTGGGCGGCGAGCCGTACCGGTTCCGCTACCGCACCGCGAGCGGCTCGGTCGTCACCGACGTGACCGTGCAGCCCGACCAGATGACCAGGTCGGTGCGGGCGAACGCACCGGCAACCGAGCAGATCCCGTTGGTGGTGAAGGACTCCGACACCGTCGCACTCGACGCGCGGGGGCTGACGCTCACCCGCGGCCGGGTGGTGCTGCGATCCGACTGGGCACAGCCGCGGCAGCCCGCGATCAGGCCCGCCTCGATCACCTACCCCGGCCGCCGGATGCACATCCTCACCGTGCCGCACGACGGCACGTTCACCGTGACGATCTCAGTTCTTCGTTCATGATCAGGAACGCGCCGAGCCCGTGGAAGTCGTTGTCCATTCGCGGGCGCTCCAGGTAGTACCGGGCATCGCCGACGTTCGTGCCGATCACGACGTCGGAGATCCTGGTCCGGCCGTCCGAGCCGATGGACACCTTCGCCAGTACGCCGCGGTACCCGCGTTGCGCCACCGGCCAGAACGCCGGGCTCACGTAGCCTCGCTCGACCGCCCGCGCGAGGGTGTAGGTGAACATCGCCGAGCACGATGTCTCGGTCCAGTTGCCTGCCAGACCCGGTTTGACGGGCAGCTGGAACCACCGGCCGGTTGCGGGATCCTGCCAGCGCCGGTAGCCGTCCGCGAGGTACCGGACAATCTCGACGAGCGCGGCCCGGTCCGGATGCGTGCGCGGAAGTTCTTCGAGCACGTCGACGGTGGCCATGCCGAACCACCCGACCGCCCGGCACCACACCTCCGGCGAGCGCCCGCTGGTGTCGGCCCACTCGGAGCGGCGGGTCTCGTCATAGGCGTGGCGCAGCAGGGCGTCTTCGTTGCGCAAGTGCTCGAAGTAGGTCAGCAGCTGACGCGGCGGGCCGGTGTGGTCACCTGCGCGAGCCAGGAACGGCTGTGCCATGAAGGCACCGTCCGACCAGAGTTGACCGGTGAACGCGACGTTGTGGATCAGGGCGCCGTCGCTGGCCCGCGGGTAGGTCGCGACCCGCGTGACGATCCTGTTCGCGGCCAGGCGGTAGCGCGAATCGCCGGTGGCCTGCGCGAGGTCGAGGAAGACGTTGCCCACGAGCATGCTGTCGAGGTCGTTGTACGGTTTGCCCGTGCTGCCGTCCGCAGCGACACGCGCCGAACCCCACGCCTTGACATAGTTGAGGTAGCGGGTGTCGTGAGTGCGTTGGTAGACCTGGAAAGCCGCGTGCAGGAACAACGCGTCGGTGTAGCCGAGGCCGAGCGACGTGGCGGGCCGTCGCGCCATCGTCGAGTCCACCACCGCGGTGGACCAGTCGCTTGGGCTCGGCGCGGTGACGCCGTTGTCGACGGACAGCGAGTCGAGGTTCGGCCCGCCTTCCGCAGTGGTCGCGGTGGCGCGCACGACGTTCGTCCCATGCTTGAGGTTGACGCGGAGCGTTCGCGTCGCCCATGCCGTCCAGCTTCCCGTGCTGGGGAAGGAGATCGCGTGTGGCGTGCCGTTCACGACCACGTCGAGCGAGCGGTCTGCGCCGGTGCCGTTGGCGAAGCGGAACGTCAGTGCGTGTCCGCCGGCGATGGCCGCGTGCACGGTGAACGAGAGGGAGCTTCCGATGGTGTTGTCGTAGTTGACGAATCCGGTGCCGGTGAAGCCCAGGTGGTTCGACTCCACGGCGGCGTCCGTGCGAGCCGCGCGTTCCGCCTCGTACACGGTGGTCGCGGCGAACGCGGGAGTGGGTGGCGGAAGTAGCAGGAGGAGAGCCAGCACTACGAGCACTACGCGCAGTCTTGACATCATAAGCCCCCAGCGGGTGGTCCAATGAGATCGCTCTCACTCTGGTGCCGCTGGAAAATGCCGGTCAACAAGCTAATCGTCATTATCTGGAACGGCCTGGTAGTAGACGGCCCGTTTGGCGTAGCGGGTCGCGAGATCGTGGAACTGCACGAGCCCGTCAGCGCATGTACCACCGATTTGGTTCAGCTGGACTTCGCCGGACGTCAACCTCGCGGCCCGGACCACGCAGCAGGTGGCTGATCAGAGCGCCGCGAACTGGCGTGGTGAGCGGGTCCGCTGGTGGTGCGTGAACCGCCGCGTCGAGCCTTGCCGGGACATCCGGACTCTCGATGCTGAACTACTCGCGGTCTGCCCGACGTGTGTCCGGTGTACGGATGGCGTGAGGAGCCGACCGCGATGACAACGACCCTGTTCCGCCGCCCAGGGCGGGAGAAGCCGCCGGAGATGCCGACCGGCGAGCTCGCGTTGGAGGAACCGCCGACGCTGCCGGAAGCCAGCGGCGGCAAGGACATCCTCTCTTCGCTGATGATGATCCCGATGATGCTGGGCACGGGCGTGTTCATGCTCATCTACATGGGCAGGATGAACCCGATGCTCGGCCTCGGGATGTTCGGCCTCATGCTGCTCATGGCCACCTTCATGGTGCTGATGCAGGTCACCCGCGGGGGTGTGGAGCGCCGTCACAAGCTGCGCGGCGACCGCAAGGACTACCTGCGCTACCTCGGCCAGGTCCGCAAGCAGGTCCGCACCGCGGCGTCCAGCCAGCGTGCCGCCCTCGCCTGGCGGCATCCGGATCCGGCGGCGCTGTGGTCGGTCGCGATGACCGGCCGCCTGTGGGAGCGCCGCGCGGCGCACGTGGACTTCGCCGAGGTGCGGCTCGGCACCGGCTCGCAGCGGCTGGCGCTGAAGATGACGCCCCCGTCCAGCAAGCCCATCCAGGATCTTGAGCCCCTCGCGGCCAGATCACTGCGGCGGTTCATCAACGCCTACACCAGCGTCGCCAACCTGCCGACCGCGCTGTTCCTCCGCGGGTTCTTCAAGATCCGGTTCAGCGGGGACGAAGACGCCATCCGAGGCACCGTCCGGTCGATGATCGCCCAGCTCATCACCTTCCATTCGCCAGAAGACCTGAGGGTGGCGGTGTGCGCGAGCCAGGATCGTGCGTCGCTGTGGGAGTGGGTGAAGTGGCTGCCGCACGCGCAGCACCCGCTGGAGCAGGACGACGCCGGGCAGGTGCGACTCCTCGCCGACGGGGTGGACGCACTGACCGACCTGCTCGACGCCGAGCTCGGCGAGCGCGGTCGGTTCGAAGCCGCCGCGTCGCCCAACCGCGACGAGCCCTACGTGGTGATCGTGCTGGACGGCGTCTTCGTTCCCGGTGAGTCGCGGCTGGCGGGCACCGGCTACCGCAATTCCATCGTGCTGGATCTCAGCGATGCCGTCGAAGGCAACGTCGGAACGTCCGCGCTGCGGCTGGACGTGACGAAGGAGCAGGTCGAGATGGTGCGCACCAGCCGCACCGGCAAGGAGATCCGTACCCGGCTGTGCACCCCGGATCTGCTCAGCCTGCCGCGGTCGGCGGCACTCGCGCGGGTCGTCGCGCCGTATCGCCTCGGCGGCACCACCACCGACGTCTCCGAGCCGATGCTGGTCAACTTCGAGCTGCCCCGGCTGCTCGGGGTGTCCGATCTGGACGAATGGCGCCCGCAGACGATCGCGCGCAACGGCCTGACCCGCGACCGGCTGCGCATCCCGATCGGCATCGCGGAGGACGGCACCCCGGTTGAGCTGGACATCAAGGAGTCCGCACAGGGCGGGATGGGCCCGCACGGGCTGCTCATCGGCGCCACCGGGTCCGGCAAGTCCGAACTGCTGCGCACCATGGTGCTCGGCATGGCGATGACCCACTCGTCGGAGACCCTCAACTTCGTCCTGGTCGACTTCAAGGGCGGTGCCACGTTCCTGGGGCTGGACGGGCTGCCGCACGTGTCGGCGATGATCACGAACCTGGCCGACGAGGCGCCGCTGGTCACCCGCATGCAGGACGCCCTGCACGGTGAGCTGGTGCGTCGGCAGGAGCTGCTGCGTTCGGCGGGCAACTACGCCTCGCTGCTGGACTACGAAAAGGCGCGGCTGTCGGGCACCCCGCTGGACCCGCTGCCGACGTTGTTCGTCATCGTCGACGAGTTCAGCGAGCTGTTGGCGGCCAACCCGGACTTCGCCGAGTTGTTCGTCATGATCGGCCGGCTGGGCCGCTCACTCGGCGTGCACCTGCTGCTGGCCAGCCAGCGCCTCGACGACGGCCGCATTCACAAGCTGGAAAGCCATTTGTCGTACCGGATCAGCCTGCGCACGTTCTCCGCGATGGAGAGCCGCTCGGTGATCGGTGTTCCCGACGCCTACCAACTGCCCGCCTCTCCCGGTAATGGATACATCCGCACGGACGTGTCCACGCTGATCCGGTTCAAGGCCGCGTACGTGTCCGGCCAGCACCGTCGGCGCACCCGTGAGGAGCGCCAGGAGGAGGTGCGGCGCCAGGTCGTCCCGTTCGGCATGGCCAGACTGGCTCGCGACGAACCGCCCGCTCCGCCTCCGCCTGCCCAGGACGACGAGAAGGACAACAACGACACCGGTGTCGACCGCGCGGCCAGCGGCGAATCGGTGCTGGACGTGGCCGTGGAGAAGCTGCTCGAGCACGGCCCGCCGGCGCACCAGGTGTGGCTGCCGCCGCTGGAGAACCCGCCGGCGCTGGACCACCTGCTGCCGCCGCTGGTCCCGGACCCGGTGCGCGGGCTCGTCGCGCAGAGCTGGCGGGGGTGCGGGCGCCTTGAGGTTCCGGTCGGTGTGGTCGACAAGCCGTTCGAGCAGCTGCGTGACGTGCACCTGGTCGACCTCGCGGGCGCGGGCGGCAACGTCGGTATCGCCGGCGGTCCGCAGTCGGGCAAGAGCACTTTGCTGCGCACTCTGATCACCGCGCTCGCGCTCACCCACTCGCCGTCCGAAGTTCAGTTCTACTGCCTGGACTTCGGCGGTGGGACGCTCTCCGCCCTCGAGCAACTGCCGCACGTCGGCGGGGTCGCCCGCCGGATGGAGGAGGAGCAGGTCGCCCGCACGATCGCCGAGGTGCAGACGATGCTGACCCATCGCGAGCGGCTGTTCACCGAACATCGGGTGGAAGGCATGGCGTCGTATCGTGCGCGGCGTGCCGCCGGGGAGTTCGCCGACGAGCCGCATGGCGACGTGTTCCTGGTCGTGGACGGCTGGGGCTCGCTGCGCACCGACTTCGAACAGCACGACATGACGCTGCGGCAGCTCGCCCAGCGCGGGCTGGCTTACGGCGTGCACCTGATGATCACCGCGAACCGCTGGTCGGACGTGCACAGCGCGTTGCGTGACCAGCTCGGCACCCGGTTGGAGCTGCGGCTCGGTGACTCCATCGACTCCATGATCAACATGCGGGCGGCCGCGTTGGTGCCGCAGGTTCCCGGCCGAGGACTGACGGCCGACCAGCGGCACTTCCTCGGTGGCGTGCCGCGCATCGACGGAATGCCCGCCACCGAAGGGCTGGCGGAGGCGACCCGCGACCTGGTGCAGGCGATCCGGGAGACGTGGCGCGGTCCCGCCGCGCCTGCCGTGCGGATGCTGCCTTCGGTGCTCCCCGCCGAGGAGCTGCCGGACACGGAGCCGGGGCCGCGTGTCCCGCTCGGTTCCGGGGAGCTCGACCTGCAGCCGGTGTGGCACGACTTCCGCACCAATCCGCACCTCACGGTCGTCGGCGACACCGGCAGCGGGAAGACGGCGGCTCTTCGGCTCATCGCGCAGGCCGTCACCCGCGTCAACAGCCCGGACGACGTTCGCATCGTGGTGATCGACCCGCGGCGGACGCTGGTGGAGTCGGTGCCGGAGGAGTACCGCGAAGGGATCGCCGTGGCCAAGCACGCCGCCGAGGAGCTCGCCCAGAACCTCGCGGCGCGGTTGCGGGAACGGATTCCCGGCGCCGATATCACCCCCGCTCAGCTGCGCAAGCGGGACTGGTGGAGCGGCCCGGAGTACTTCGTCCTCGTCGACGACTACGACCTGCTGACGAGCGGCATGGGCGGGCCGCTGGACCCGATGGTGGAGCTGATCCCGCAGGCCGGCGACATCGGCCTGCACCTGGTCGTCTCTCGCGCGGCGGCCGGCGCCGGGCGCACCAGCATGGAGTCCTGCATCCGGCGCATGCAGGAGTCCAACACCCCGGAGCTGACGCTGTCCATGCCGCCAGGGGAGATGCCGCTGCTCAACGGCTCGCGGGGACGGTCGTTGCCGCCGGGACGTGCGGTGCTGGCCACCCGCCGGGAGGGCATCGGGCTGCAGATCGGCTGGACGGAGGCCCCGGAATGAGACGAGTACTGGCCGTCGCCGCAGCGGCGCTGTTCGCGGTGTCGGCAGCTCCGGTGGCGTTCGCGCAAGGGCCGACCGGGGAGTGCACGCCACCGGCGGAGACGACCGCTGAGCGCGCGTCGTGGGCCCAGGAGCGAATGGCTGCGGACCGGGTGTGGCCGGTGACCAAGGGCTCGGTCACCGTCGCCGTGGTCGACACGGGTGTGAGCGCGGCCGCTCCGGCTTTGAGTGGCGCCGTCGAGCGCGGGACGGACCTGCGCGGCGGGCCCGGCAACGGCGACTGCTTCGGGCGGGGCACGTTCATCGCGGGCTTGATCGCGGCGCGGCAGGGCCGCGGCCCGTTCGCCGGGATCGCGCCAGGGACGTCCATCTACCCGGTGCGGGTGTCCGACAACCCGCCCAGGATCCAGGACCACGCCGCGCTGTCCCGGGACATCGCGGCCGGGATCCGGTCCTCGGTCGACGCCGGTGCCCGGGTGGTCGCCGTGGGGCTGGTGTCCACCATCGGCACCGAGGAGTTGAAGGCCGCCGTGGAGTACGCGACGAGCCGGGATGTGGTCGTGCTCGCGGCGGCCGCGGTGCCCAAGAAGGGACAGCTCGCGTTCCCGGCCCGCTATCCCGACGTGGTCGCCGTGGCGCCGGTGGCTGCGGAGGGTCCGCTGACCGAGCTGTCCTACGGAGCGGCCCCCGACGTGGCAGCGCCCGCGAACGACCTGGTGGGCATCGCCCCGGCAGGTGCGGGTAACCGCGTTGGCTCCGGTATCGAGCTGGCCGTTGGCTACGCCGCGGGCGCCGTCGCCCTGGTCCGCAGCTATCACCGGACGCTGTCCGCGGCGCAGGTCGTGGACCGCCTGCAGAAGACCGCGGACCAACCCGCCGGCCGCTTGCCGAACGAGTACATCGGCTACGGCGTCGTCGACCCGTTCGCCGCGGTCACCACCATCCTCGATACCGACCCCCCGGTGCAGGCGGTCGCCGAACGCCTCTCGGTTCCCCTGCCCGCGCCGCCCGACCCGGAACCGGGCAACCGGGCGTTGTGGTTCGCCGGCCTGGCCGGCGCCGTAGCCCTGCTCATCGCCGGTCCGGCCATCGTCGCCACCAGAGAAAAGCGACGACGGGAGAGCTGACGGCTGCCCGCAGGCACTATGGAGACATCTTGCCCGCGGTTCCGCGAATTCCTACCGGTGAACTGAGAGGCATCCGGTGTACGTGCAGTAAAAAGAAACCGCCGACAAGGTTTGCTGGAGGAGGGCTTGGCGGCGGTGGACGGGTAGCCGCTGTTGGGGCGTTACGACACCGCAAGGCTCGCGTCCCCAATGACCGGCAGAACCCCGAGAACGCGAAAGATCACCCGACAAAACGGCCCAGCTAGGCTCAACGGGCATACATCTTGCCCGTTGAGGCAGAGTGCGCGTCCAGGACACCTATCGAGCTTGACTCCGCTGCACGGCACAGCTGAATCTTTGCTGTGTAACCCATGTGGAGCATGGCACGGCAAGTGTCGAGCAAGGAGCGGGTCGTGGAGTCTCTCGCTGACGGCGCTGTCCTGGTCGACCGCGACAACGAAGTGCGGCGTCTCAAGGACGCAGTCCGCCACGTCGTACAGGGACGCGGCGCAGCGGTGTGGATCGACGGTGAGCCGGGCATTGGCAAGTCGGCGCTGCTGGCAGCCGGGCTGGACGGCGTCGAAGGACTCGGCTGCCAGGTGTTCCGGGCAGCCGCCGACGAGTTCGCGCGCCGTTGCCCGCTGCGCGTCATGCTCGAATGCCTTGGTATCACGCCGAATTCGCCTGATCCGGACCGGCGGGCCATCAGCGATCTGCTGTCCAGTGCCGCCGCCGACCCGTCAACGGTTGCCGCCGACCGGCTGTTGGTGCTCATCGAGGGCATGTGCACGACTGCACCGGTAGTACTGGTGATCGACGACATCCAGTGGGCCGACGCGGCCAGCCTCCTCGTCTGGCACCGACTGGGCCGGATGATCGAGCGCCTGCCGTTGTTGCTGATCGCCGCCTGCGGCCCTGCCCCGCACCGGCCCGATCTGGCACTGCTTCGTCGTGACCAGACCGCCTCGGTCATCACGCTGAGTCCCCTCGGTGAAGCGTCGACGGCAGAACTCGCCGGGCAGCTGCTCGACGCCGACTCGGTAGGGCCGACGCTGCGACAGGTTCTGCGGGGTGCGGCCGGAAACCCCTGTTATGTTCACCAAATCGTCAATTCTCTGCAACGTGATGGTTACCTCACCCGTTCGGCGGTGAACGCCGTCGAGCTGACCTCCGAATTGGCGAGGATGCCCGAATCGTTGACGACGGCCATTTCGGCTCGGCTGCGCCACGCCGACGACACCACGTGGGAAGTGTTGCGGATGGCGGCGCTTCTCGGCCCAGCGTTCTCGGTCACCGATCTGAGCGCGGTGTGCGGCCGCTCGGTGGCCGACTTGGCCGGAGTCGCCGAACAAGCCATCGCCTCCGGCATCCTGGTGGAATCCGGTGCCCGACTGGAATTCCGGCACACCGTGGTCCGGCAGGCACTGTATGAAGGCATCCCGGCCCCGCTTCGACTCGCACTGCACAACCAGGCGGCCCGCGCACTGGGCCCAACCGGCGCCCGGATCGAGTACGTTGCCGGGCACCTGCTCGCTGCTCTCCCCGGCGAGACCACCGTCGGCCTCGACGACTGGGGCGTCGACTGGCTCGTGCACAATGCCCGCAAGCTGGCCCACCGTGCCTCGGAACTGGCGGTCGACCTGCTCACCTCCGCTTCAGACGCACTGGATCCTGACGACCCGCGCCGCGAACCGTTGCGGATCAGGTTGGCGGAGGCGCTGCTGCTGCTCGGCCGCACTGAGGAAGCCGAGGAACTGGCCGAAGCGATCCTGGCCGACACCCGAGACCCCGAAATCACTGCCGAGATGAGTTGGCTCCTCGCGTGGTCGCTGACCATGTGGGGCAGGCTCGACGAGGCCCGGATCGTGATCGAAAACGCCATCGGCGGCGGAAAGCCAAGCCATGCCGGAAAGGCCGGTAGAATATCCAATGCGGATAGTCGCTGGACCGCTCGCCTGCACGGACTGCTCGCCAGAATCGCGCTTTCCATCGGCCAGGCCGGGATCGCGGAGGCGGCGGCCCGACGGGCGCTCGACGCGGGACGGGAGGTCGGCGACCGGTTCGCGACCGGTTTGGCACTACACGCGACCGGGGTGATTTCCGCCCAACGATGGAATCTGGCCGGGGCGGCTGCCGAATTCGATCGCGCACTGTCCGAGTTGGGCAACGATCCCGAGTGCACCGATCAGCGGCTGCTGGTCCTGGCCGACCTGCGCGGCGTGCTCTTCGAACTCGGCAAGGCCGACAAGGCCGAGCAGACCGTGCGGGAAATGCAGGCCATCGTGCAACGTTATGGGACGTCGCCCAGGCGCGGCGCGACGCGGCTCTGCGCTGCAGAGCATTTCCATGCCACCGGCAGGTGGGACGAAGCGGTCGCCGAACTGGAAGCGGCGATGGAGTGCTACGACCGGATGGCCGCCACGCACCAGTCGCGACTGCGTTGCCTGGCAGCCGCCATCGCAAGTCACCGCGGCCAACGCGACACTGTGGAAGAACATCTTGCCGCGGTGCCCGAAAGCCCGGACCGCCGCACGGAGTTCGCGCTGCTGGCGCAATCGACGTGGTACGAAAGGGGCGGTCGTCAAGATGATGCCGCGGCAGTTCTGGGCGCTGCGCTGGCCCGCGACGAGCACCCGGGTACCCGGCACACCTGGCTTCCGCTGCTGGTCCGGCTTGCGCTGGCCCGCGACGACCGCGACACCGCAGTACGGGCTACGGAGGCATGCGAAGCCGATGCTGCCCGCGGGTCAGCGCCGGCCATCGCGGCGGCGGCCCGGCATTGCCGAGGGCTGCTGGAGGGCCATCCGGCGTTGATCGACGCCGCCGTCGAGGCTTACCGGCGGATGGAGCAACCTCTGAAACGCGCTCAGGCACTGGAAGATTCCGCCGTCCTGCACGCCAGACACGGCGATCTCGGCGCTGCCCGCGCCGCATACGTTGAGGCGACCCGCATCTACACCGACCTGGGCGCCAAGTGGGACCTGCTGCGCGCAGACTCCCGGCTGCGCCCGTACGGTACGCGTCGACTGCGCGCACGCCGCCGAAGTGCGACCACCGGGTGGGAAGCCCTGACGCCGACCGAACTCAGGGTTGCAAGACTCGTCGCGGCAGGCCACGCCAATGCGGACATCGCGGCGATTCTCTTCGCGTCCAGGCGAACCATTGAGGTGCACGTATCGCGCATCCTGGCCAAGCTTGGGGCGCGCTCCCGGGTCGAGATCGCCATCGAAGCCGCCCGGCAGCCGAGCCTCGATCAACATGTTCCACTGCCAGTGCCCCAAGAAGACCGCCTCTGCGGCTGAAACAACCCCACGCTCCACCCAAAGGCATTGCAGGCGAGGGCGCCGTGACCAACTTGCTTGGGCACGGCGCCCTCGCTCGTCATGACCATCACGTTCGTGTCACGGATTCGGCTCTGCGGGAGTTCTTCTGGTTGCCCTTATTTACCCAATTTGGCGGTGTACGTGAGTTCACTGATTTTCCGGCTCACTACAAGAGGAAACCTGGTCGTACAAGCAAGTGATCGAGCACAACCGCGGTACGTCACAGCGCCGCCGACGGGTCGCGCGGACACCTCGCAGAAATGGACCAGGAGTGGTCATCATGGAGAATTCCATCGCCTCACGCCGGGAGGACAAGGCACCCGCCAGCGAGTCGTACGGCCCCGCTCCCGACCCGCAATCCGTGGTCAATCAGCTCTACGGCGACTATTTCGCGGCTCTGCAGCTCTACGTCAGCCGGATGATCTCCGATCCGTACCAGGCCGAGGACATCGCCCAGGAGACGATGGTGCGTGCCTGGCGGCACGCCGACGCGCTCAGCCGTCCCGAACTCGGTTCGGCCTGGGGCTGGCTGAAAAAGGTGGCGCGCAACATCGCCATCGACAAGATCCGTGCTCGCCGGGCACGTCCCGACGAGGTCGAGGAGTCCGCGGGCGTCGGGGTCGGCATCCTGGGAGACCACTCGGACGACGTGCTCACATCGATGTCGGTGGCCAATGTGCTGCTAGAGCTCATCCCGGAACACCGCAGCGTGCTCTACGAAGTGTACTTCGCCGACCGGACTGTGGCCGGCGCAGCCGACGTCCTCGGAATTCCCTTGGGCACGGTCAAATCCCGCCTGCACTACGCACTCCGGAAGCTGAAGACATCGGTGGAGCCAACCGAACTCGCAGCATGAGCCCAGCGGGGGCGTGCGGGGTCCTATAGAGGCTGTTTCCGATCTCGTCTTGCGTGGCGGGCGGGTCGGAACCTCAGACGCCATCTGGTCTCCGTCTCGGTAGCCGCGCGCCTTCGGCTGGCCGACAACCGGCAGCCGACCGCTTCCTGCGGCTGCTGCGGCTACTGGTATCGCTTGATGTCTTCTCCGGAGACGAGGTAACGGGCTATCGCCTGGCGCAACAGATTCCCGCTCGGCACGGTTAATGGCTCGATGCGCCACATGGGTGACATCTACGGTCAGGAGTTCTACTCAGCGTGGGGTGCGCCGCGCTGCCCGCGATTGCTGAGGGGATCCCTGCCTTCGAGCGTGCCCACGGCCAGTCGCTCGGCGAGTATCTGCGTACCTGCGAGGAGTTCCGCTCCCGCTTTCAGCACGTGATGAACGCAGGGAACGTCTTCCTGGCCGCGTGCAGCTTGCGCGGCCGACGCCGAGGCCGTCCGACAGGTCCTCTGACCGGTGCAGCGGCATCGATCACCTTCTTCAGTTCCCGATGAGCGTTGCGGTTGGCCGCGGAGATGACCACGGTCAGCGGGATGCCGCTTCGCGGAGGAGGCATTGCGCGCAAGCATACAATCCATCCTTCGCGGCCTGCTCGGCGAAGAACTGGTCTTCCTCGACACGGCCTCCTACCCGGTCGCGTCCGATGTGGAAACTCCGTCGTGAGGTCGCCGTCTTTGCCGTATTCTCTGCACTTTATAAGTTTGATCACGGTTAGGGATCCGCTGTCTCTTTGAGCCCGGCCGAGCGAGCAGTCCGAGGAGGACGGTGCTGCGGCGATGCCGACTAACTAGCGCCTGCGCTGGTCCGTGTTGACAGTGTCGAGGAAGGTCAGGCGAGTGCGGACGCGTGCTGCTTGCGGGGAACCGAGTTCGTCGAAAACGGTGAGTGCCTCGTGCCAGGACGCGCGGGCCTCGGATAGTTGTCCGGTGCGGTGTAGCGCCTCGCCGCGGTCGGTGAGGGTGCCCGCTACGTGCCGGGCAGACCTGATGAAAGCTGCTGGTCCAGGGAAAACGGATGCACTGGTGGCAAGCTGATCAACTCATGAACCCGTCAACTGTTGCGTAGCGCTGAAAGCGCGGTCCCGAAGCTATGGGAAGCCGCCACCGCACGCGGAATCACAAGGCCGGACTTGGGAATCTACCAGGCGACCGCAAGGCTGCCGCTTCGAACGAGACGACTACGTCGCGCTCCGAGGAGCACGCTGATATCGGCCTGTTCACGCGGCGTGGTGCCTACTGCGCCACGGGCTGGCTCGCCGCCTACTCGGGCATCAAGCCCCGTTCTGATCAGTGACCTCAGCGCAGCTCCGCGGCAGGTGTGACCGCGCGGAATAGGGCGATCGAAAAGTGTCCGAACAAAGCAGCTGCCATGCGATGCGTTGCCGTTGGGTTTCCCGCGGGGGCCGATTACGCGACGGCTGGCCGGCCCCCGCGGGATCTCCTCCTGCCGGGGGGGACGTGCGACAGAAGGAGGCAATCAGGCCACGTGCCACGAGCTGACCTGAGTAAATACTGGCCGAGTCGCAGCAGTGGCAACAAGAGTTGTCCAGGCACCGTCGTCGGCCATTTCGGGCAGCCACTTGGCGGAGTCGGACAAAACCGTCAAAGCGCGCGACGTCGGGTGGTCCGCGAAGATCTTCGCCCTGGGGTTTGGTCTCGCGCGGTTTCCGGAAGTCCACGTTGGTCGTCGGTGGCAGCGGTCCAGGGGCGTCGAGGCGCCGCACTCACGGGTTCGCGTGCCGGACTGTACTTTCGTGCAGGGCAACGAGCACGAAAGTACCTACTTCGGTTCGGCGACAACGCCCAAATTCATAGACTCTGAGTACCGGCTGGTCGTCGCGAACCGACGTCAGATATTGAGATGGTGTGGCGCACATCCACCCCGCCTCACCGGTGCATGTTAAGAGCATGAAAACGCTCCATCGGGGTTCAACCTCACGCCAGAACTCCTGCGGGCACCGATCGCAGATGATGACTACATCACGGCTGTCAGCAGGCTGGTCGGCCACGATCTCCCAGCTCCGCGCACCGCAAGCCGTTGACCTTCCCCGCATCGTCTGCTCTGCTCAGAGCCCGTGAATCTGGTGGGGCGTCATAGCGCCCTGGAGTTTCGCGGTTCGATGTTCCTGCTGGTCACTCCAGCCGTGCGTACTTTGTTTCTATGGCAGCACAAAGTGCGCACGGCCCCGGACCTGCCGGAACGTCGCTCCAGGCCCTCATGTCGTGGGCAAACCGCAAAACTCCAGGCATCCCAAAGGGACTCACGGGCCATTGACCCGCAGGAACCCGAGAGTCCCGGAAGACCGCCTGGCACCGAACTTCCGGAGGAACCGATGACCGCAGTGGCCACCCGGCCGGAAACCGAGCAGGCGCAACGGGATCCGCGCGACCCCGACGTGCGGCTGGAGCAGCTGCTCGACCCGGA
>NZ_JBFAKG010000138.1:0-20350 GCF_040655595.1 Saccharopolyspora sp. NPDC050389 | reverse complement strand
GGTTTCTGTTCCTCGACAGCTCAGAAACCTAGACGCAGCAACGACGTGCCCCTTCTCGCGGGCCAACTACCACCCACACATCAGTACGAAGAGCCAGAAAACTGGCTCTTGTGAGTCATGTGTTGGGGGTCGACAGGCGAACGGTGATCGAGGCTGTGGAGTTCGACGAGGCAGCCGAGGGGGTGGTGGTGCATGTGCGTCCGCACAAGCGCGGGCGGGCGGCCTGTGGGCGTTGCGGGCGCCGGTCGGCGCGGTATGACCGGGGCGAGGGCCGCCGCCAGTGGCGGGCCCTCGACCTGGGCACCATCCAGGTCCGCTTGGAGGCCGGAGCACCCCGGGTGAACTGCCGCGAGCACGGTCCCACCGTGGCGCGGCTGCCGTGGGCCAGGCATGGTGCGGGGCACACCTGTGCCTTTGATGCCACGGTGGCATGGCTGGCGATGCAGCGCTCGAAAACAGCGGTGTGTGAGCTGATGCGGATCGCCTGGCGCACCGTCGGGGCGATCGTGGCCCGGGCCTGGGCCGACACCGAGGCCGCCTCCGATCGGTTCGCGGGACTGCGGCGGATCGGCATCGACGAGATCTCCTACAAACGTCACCACCCGTATCTGACGATCGTGGTCGATCACGACACCGGCCGTCTGGTCTGGGCCGCCCCGGGACGCGACACCGCCACGCTGGAGACGTTTTTCGATGCCCTGGGCGAGAAGCGCGCCGCGGAGATCACGCACGTCAGTGCTGATGCCGCCCAGTGGATCGGCGAGACCGTCGCCCGACGCGCCCCGAACGCGATCCGCTGCGCCGATCCGTTCCACGTGGTGGCCTGGGCCACCGAAGCCTTGGATGCCGAACGGCGGCGGGCCTGGAACGACGCCCGGGCCCTGGCCCGCGCCGAAGGCGTCCGCGGCCGCGGCAAGCCTCGCCAGGACTCGCCCGCCCGACCCGGCCACGAGAAAACCCGCAAGCTCAAACACGCCCGCTACGCGCTGTGGAAAAACCCCGAAGACCTCACCGAAAAACAAGCCGGCAAGCTGGCCTGGATCGCCACCACCGACCCCCGCCTGCATCGCGCCTACCTGCTCAAAGAAGGACTCCGACACATCTTCAAAACCAAAGGCGAGGACGGAAAACACGCACTGGACCGGTGGATCAGCTGGGCCCGCCGGTGCCGCATCCCCGTCTTCATCGAGCTGGCCCGACGGATCGTCAAACACCGCGCCGCGATCGACGCCGCGCTGGAACACGGCCTGTCCCAAGGACTGATCGAGTCCACCAACACCAAAATCCGCCTGCTCACCCGAATCGCCTTCGGGTTCCGCAACCCCGAACCACTCATCGCACTGGCCATACTCGCCCTCGGCGGCCACCACCCCATCCTCCCCGGACGAACCTGACACCCACGGATACATCAGGAGAGCCACAAATCCTCCCACTTTCCTCCCATCGCCAGCGTCAAAATCCGTTCAACCAGGCCCTGATCGGCGATCTCGCGCAACACACGGCTCATCATCCCGTTGGCATCCGGCAGGTTTGGCTTCCGAATCGCCGGAACAACCTTGGCGAACGCGCTACGCGCCTGCTCACGACGCCAACCCTCACTGTTGAGTTCCAGGCTGTCCGCACCACTCGCAACGCTCGACTGGAACACTGCAGCCGAGCACTTCGCTACGCTGCTGGCCACCACCAACTAGCAGCCGTGTTGCGACGCCCCCTCGAATCCGCCATCGGTCGGGTGTGCGGGGGCGCGTTCTGCTGAGCGCCCGGCCTGTTGGGGATTCAAGCCGGACGCCACGAGTGCCGCGGAAAGCGTTCATGGCAATCAACGACTCTCTTCCCGCCGCCGCAGCGCATTGTGGCTCAGCACCACCACTTGCGAGCGCAGTAGCCACCGGTCAGCGAGCCATCGGGCAGGTTGGCATGGGGCGAATCGACGTCGATGTGGTAGTCGGGGTCGCCGTCTCCATCGTCGTCACCGTAAACCTTGGGCTTGCCGCACGGCTGACCGTAGAGCCCGGACGGGCGATACTCGGCGATGCTGTGGGAACTGCGGATGTGTTCCATGTAGGTGGGGTTGGCGTTGCCACCTTCGTAGGGCTTGGCCCACCCTTCCAACACGAGGGCGTCGCCGAGATCTTCGGCGAAGTACACCCCAACCTGAATGTAGGCGAGGGTGCGTCCGTATTTGTCGAGGTCGACGCCCGGTTTCTTGTGGAGCATCACCTGCTGGCCCTGCACCTTGGAACGCGTGAATTCGGTCGCTCCAGGCCCGGCGCAGGTGTCGGCTTCCGGGGCGTCGACGCCAAGCAGGCGGACGCGGCGGCTGCCGGCTAGTTCGAGGGTGTCGCCGTCGATCACCCGGGTCACAGTGACCAGTTCGCCGCCTGGATGGCAGGTACGTTGGCCGTCGTAGACGGTGTCGCTACTGTGGCACTTAAACGTCACCGACGGTGCAGCGGCTTTTGTGGTCGCGGGACTGGTGGCTGATGCGGAGGGCACCGTTGCGCCGATGCTCGACGCGCTGGGCGTGTTCCCGGGCGTTGTGGTGTCATTCCCGGTCACTTGATTGCATGCTCCGACGACCACGAGAAATCCGAGCACGCCGGCCCACACCTTGGCTTTCGACAGGAACTTCCACATCGTTGCCCGTTTCCATTCCGTCGCGCAACGCTCCGACTGCCCAGGATTGTTGCCGATGCCGCAAGAATCGCGGATCCGGAAAAACAATCGGCTACGTTGACCGTATGAACGACACCACGAAAATCGAGCCGGTAAAATTGGGAAATGTGCTGCACCCGGTGGCGGATGTGGACGCGGCCGTGCAATTCTACGCCGCAACTTTCGGCCTGGCAACGAAATTCGTCGACGGCGACCGCTACGCCGCCCTCGACGCGGGCGGCACCACGCTCGCCCTCGCCGGCCCTTCGGAAGACGTCACCGGTGGCGCACCCGCGGCGTCGTTCAAGGTGTCCGACGTCGCCGCAGCACTGGCCACACTGGTGGAAAGCGGCGGATCCGTTGTCCGGCAACCGGAGCAGGGACCGCACGAGGTGCGAGCCGTCGCGCGCGACCCCTGGGGAAACACCTTCGTCGTGTACGGACCGCAGTAGCGGGCCACTCACTCAAGGCGCCCGCCAACACGAAACCGTCCTTTTCAGACAGTCACATCGGGTGCGCGGCCGGCCACGTCGGCCGCTTCGCCGAGAACGCGAGACACCCTCGCGGGGGATCGATCTCAGCCGCACGCACGAAGTCCAGAAATCCAGCCGCGGCTGGAGACAGGTCTTGACCGCAGCGGTACACCACACCGGTGATTCTCGTCGCATTCGGCGATTTCACGGGTACCACCACGAGACCATCCAGGCTGAAGCCTTGCAACTCCAACGCGGGCAACGCCGCCACACCCACGCCCGCCCGCAGGAGCCCGCCGATCGCCGCCACGCTCGGCGCGTTGAAATGCCGGCTCACCGGGATCGAGTGCTCGCCGAACACTGCGTCGGTCATCGCTCGGATGCTGGTCCCGGGCGGCGTCGCGACCACCGTCTCGCCCCCGAAGTCCGACCACGAGAGGGACCCCTGCATCGACCAACGATGGCTGTGGTGCGCGACGCCGTAGAACTGTTCCCGCAGCAACGGTATGAAGCAAAAATCGTGCGGCAGGTCCCCGTTGGCGCTCAAGCCGAGTTCGGCAGTTCCCGCTCCGAGGTTCCCGAGCACCTCGGCGGCGTCCCCGTCCCTGATCTCAAACGTCACCTCGGGGTGGTCCGGCATGAAACCACGGATCATGTCCGGCAGCACCGCAGCGGCCAGCGACGGAAGTGCTGCCAGCGCAACGGTTCCGGACTGGGCCGCCACGTAGGACATGAAACGTTGCAACTGCGTGTCGAGGTCGTCCAGGACCGTGCCCGTCATGAGCAGAAAGGCTTGGCCCGCTGCGGTGGTGTCGAGCTGCCGAGTGGTGCGATCGAACAACCGCACCCGCAGGAGACGCTCGACCTCCTTGATCCTCCGGCTGAGGACCGACTGGGAGATGTGTTCGACCGCGGCCGCTTTGGTGAAGCTTCCGGATGCGGCGACGGCCTGGACCGCTCGAAGCTGCTGCAGTGTCAAGTCAGGAATCGGCATGGCTCCACCTCCTGTCGCGCACGCTCGGATGGACGTGGCGGTGCCGGGGCCGGCCGCGGCCCGGAGGGGGCACCGCCGCGGCCGGCCCGGCCCTTCCCTTAGTTCGGCTTCGAACGCACGTGGTCCGCGATCGCAGCGTCGTCGTTCACGCCGTACATGTCGTCGATCAGCGCCGCGAACGAGCTCACGACGGCCGTGCGTTTGATCTTGCCGTTCGCGGTCCGCTCGCCGCGCTCGACCTCCAGAGACCGCGGCAGCACACGAAAGTCCTTCAACTGCTCCACCCGCGCAAGGTCCGCGTTGACCCTGGCGACCTCTGCTCGCAGGCTTTCGGCCAGGGCCTCAGCAGACGGGGCGTCCGCGCTCGCGCTCGGCTCGAGCAGGACGGTGAGGTACTTGCGCGCATCGCCGACCACGATCGCCTCGTCGATCAGCAAGCTCTCCTTCAACCGGGTTTCGATGGGCTGAGGATTGATCGTCTTGCCGCCGCGGGTGATGATCACGTCCTTCTTCCGGCCGATGAGCCGGATGTCGCCGCGGGGTGCCCGCTCCATCAGGTCACCGGTGCGTAACCAGCCGTCCTGCAGAACAGCCTCGGTTTCCGCCGGGTTGCCCCAGTATCCGGTGAACAGCAAGGGCGCGCTGATCAGCATTTCGCCGTCGTCCGCGACTTTCACCTGGAAACGCGGGTCCGGGAACTCCCTGCCGATGAAGCCCGGACGAGGGAACGGCTGGTCGAAGTGCGCGATGGGACATCCCCCGGTCTCGGTGAGACCGTAGTTCTCGCGAAGATCGAGGCCCCAGATCTGCCAGATCGCGAGGACGCTCTCGGGCATCGCGGCGGATGCGGTGTAGGCGACGCGCATGCGATCCATACCGACGGTCGCCCGCAATGGCAGGAAGACCCCGCGGAGTGCCGCGGCGTAGGCGATCCGCAGCAGCGCCGACGGCCGGCGGTGGGACCAGCGGTTCTCGGCCACCCTGCGGCCGACCCACATGGCGGCGTCGTAGGCGCGGCGCCGGAACCAGGGCCAGGACTTGGTTCGTGCGATCAGTTCACCGGCGATCTTCTCGTAGAACCGTGGCGGCCAGAGCACTGACGTCGGCCGCACGGAGCGCAAAACCTCTTCGTAGACGTCCAGGCGGCAGTAGGTGACCATCAGCTTGGTGAGCAGCGGGGCGAAGACCACCACCAGCGCCGGCGCCACGTGCGCCAGCGGCAGGAAGCCCACCACGTCGTATCGGCGGCGGGTGATGTCCGGGTACAACCCGGAGAAGGTCTGGACCGAATGTTGAAGGGTCCGGTGCGAGTGCGTGACGCCCTTTGGAGCTCCCGTGGACCCCGACGTGTAAAAGAGCACGGCGGCGTCGTCGAGGGATCCGGCGGCGACCAACTCGGACAGTCGATCCGGTTTGTCGCCGGCGTGCCACGCTCCTTCGTCGCGCAGCGCGTCCCACGTCATTCCTGTGACCGGCTCGGGCAGCGCCGGCGGAGCGTCGTCGATGCCGAGCACGAGTCGCAGAGACGGGGTGCGTGCGGCGACGTTCGCGACCTTGGCGAGCTCCGTCGCCGTCTCGCCGATGAACGCGACCGCCTCGCTGTGCGCGAGGAGTTGCTCGATCTCGGCGACCGAGTTGGTCGGGTACACGCCGATCACGACGCCGCCCACGCTATGCACGGCCAGCGCGGCGAACACCCACTCCGGGCGAGCGCTGCACATCACCGCGACACGGTCACCGTGCTTGACCCCGTGCGCGACGAGTCCAAGCGCGAGATCACGGACATGGTCCGCATAGGACCGCCAGGTGATCTCCTGCACGACCCCGTCACGCCAGTGACGCATCGCGACGGCGTCGGGTTCTCTACGCGCGCGATCGAGCAGCAGCCCCGGAAAGGTCCGGGTCGGTTCGAAATTGGTCAGGTCCATGACACGGCCTCTCTTCCGGAGCTGACACGCCCCCGCGCGGTGATGTTCATGCAGCGCTCTCTCCGAGATGAAGGAAGTCACCTCGGTACCACATCACCGGCTCGTCGCTGCCTGCCCGCGCGTCGTGCACCCGGCCGATGAGGATCACGTGATCTCCGCCTGGTACGACCTGCTCGAGTTCGCACCGGATGACCGCCGCCGCATCGGGCAGGAGCGGATGCCCCTCTTCGTCGAACTCGAAGTTCCCCTCGGCGAACTTGTTCTCCCCTTTCGTCGCGAACCTGATCGCGAGGTCCGCGTGCGCGGGCGTCGCGATGTTCACGACGAACCGCTCAGCCGCCTGGAAGACGGGGAAACAGTTGGCTCGCCGGTCCAGGCACACCAGGATCAGTGGCGGGTCGAGCGACAGCGACGCGAACGAGCTCGCGGTGAACCCGTGCAGCGTGCCGGACTCACTTCGCGTCGTCACGATCGTCACGCCTGAAGGAAAGCGGCCCAGCACGGAACGGAAGGTGGCTGGGTCCAGCTCGTGCATTCGATCAGTCATTCCATGCCTCGCGAGCGGCTCGAGCGGCTGGGTCGGTGAATATCGTGCGCGCGTCAGCGGCCGTGACGCGCAACTGTTCCTCGGCAGGCAATCCGGCGATGTCCGCGCACAACGCCCGTTTGAGCGCCGCGAACACGGCCGGCGGTTTCGCCGCTGCCGTGCGCGCGTACGCCACAGCCGCCGTGAGCAGGTCGCCCTGCTCGTCCACGTGGTCGACGAGACCCAGGGTCTGCGCCTCGAACGCGTCGACAGGCTCGCCGCCCAGCAGGAGGCGCCGGGCCGCGCGATCGCCCAGGACGGCGCGCACCCGCGCGATTCCCTTCACCGCGGGCAGCATCCCGTGATTCACCTCGGGGAAGACGAACCGCGCCACGGCCGAGGCATACACGACATCGGCGAACAGCGCCATTTCGATGCCGCCACCGACGCACCAGCCGTTGACCGCGCACACCAGTGGCCGGGGAAAGTCTTCCAGCGCGCGCAACAGCGCGTGGAACGCCGTCATCCGCTCGACCATCGACTCGGCTTGGTAGCCGTTGGCCTCCTTGAGATCGCCGCCTGCGCAGAAGAAGCGCTCACCGGCTCCCGTGAGGACCACCGCGGGGGCGTCGGGCCGCCCGGCGAGAATTTCCAGTGTGGTCGTCAGCTCGCTGACGAGCGCGTTGCTCAGCGCGTTGGCCGGCGGGTGGTTCAGCGTCAGGACGATCACGCCATCCACCTCGGCCGACATTTGCACGGCGCCGAGCGCTGTGTGGTGTGAAGCTGCGGTCATGCTCTTCCCCCGGTCAGTTCGCCGGGGCGCCGACGGTGCGGGCGGAGGGAAAGTCGACAGCGCGCTTCTCGCGGAATGCCTGGCGTGCTTCGGCGTAGTCGGCGCCGAGGAAGTCGAGGATCTCCAGCGCAGCGGACAGCTCGTGCTGGGGCACCGCGTTGGTGAGCCAGGCGTTGAGCGCGCGTTTGGTGAACCGGATCGCCTGCTGGGAACCGCGTGCCAGCTGGGACGCGACCTCCAGGGCGCGCGGCAATACCTGCTCGCGCGGGACGGACAGGCTCACGAGCCCGATCCGCTCGGCCTCGCTACCGGTCAGCTTCTCTGAAGTGAGCACGTAGTACTTGGTCTTGGCCATACCTACCAGCAGCGGCCAGATCAGCGCCGCGTGGTCCCCGGCGGCCACCCCGACCCGGGTGTGGCCCTCGATCAGCACCGCGTCGTCCGCCGCGATGCTGATGTCGGCCAGCAGCGCGGTCGAGAGTCCGTAGCCCACCGCGGGGCCGTTGATCGCCGAGATGATCGGTTTCTCGATCCGCAGGACCGTCGAGACCCGCTGGCGTTCCGACTCCAGCATCGCCAGCGCCTGCTCGGACGTGGGGTCGGGCTGGGCGACGTCCATGCCCGTGCAGAAAGCCTTGCCGGCTCCGGTGATGACGACGACCTTGGTCTGTTCGTCGCGCTCGACGTCGGCCCAGATCCGATTCATCTCCTCGAACATCGGCAGGGTGAGCGAGTTGTACCGGTCGGGGCGGTTGAGCGTGATCAGCAGAACGCCGCCGTCGCGGCGCTCGATGAGGACATCGCCGGTACCGTGGTTGTAGAGGTCGCTCATTGCACGGACTCCTTCTCGTTCAGGAGGTTCTGCTCGGTCTGGAACTTGCGCAGCGCCTGTTCGTGCGCGGGGCGCGCAGCCCGGATGTCGGCGAGCACGTCGTCGGCTGGGCGCACCACGTTGCGCGGGTGCTTGAAGCGCGGGATCACATATTTGCCGAACAGTTCGATCGAGCGCAGGAGCTGGTCGTGGGGCAGGCTGTCGACGCGCAACACGAGTGCGTCGACACCCATGTCCACGTACCGCTGCACGTGCTCGATGCAGTGGTCCGGGTCGCCGACGAGGAAGCCTTGCGAGCGCTCGAACATGTACTCCTCGTCGTCGAAGTCGACGTCCTTGACCGCGCCCATGTACGCGTAGTCCTTCGACAGGGTGGAGAGCCGCTCGTAGGCGCCGGTCGAGAGCTTGGCCATGTCGAACAAGGGCTTCGCCTGCTCACGCGCCAGCGCCGTGGTCTCCGCACAGTGCATGCCACCGCTGATCGTGACCATCTTGCGCGGCGTGATCGGGTACGGGTGGCTGGTGGCGGCCAGGGTCTCGTCGTAGAGCTTCAGCAGGTTCTCCACGAGGTCGAACCCGAGGTAGAACCCGCCCATGATGGCTCCGATGCCCAACTCGGCGGCGGTCTCGACCGAGCTCGGGCTGCCGGTTGCGGCGGAGATCGGTGGGTAGGGCCACTGCAGGGGCTTGGGCACCAGGCTGCGCGGCGGGATTTTGTAGTGCTCGCCCACGAACGAGAACGGGTCCTCGAGGAACGCGCGGCGGATCAGGTCGATGCCTTCGCGCCACTGCGCCTTGTTCTCGGCCGGGTCGACCTCGAACGCGCGCAACGCGAGCGTTGTGTTGCCACGTCCGGTACCCAGCTCGACTCGGCCGTGGGACAGGATGTCCTCGGTCGCGATGCGCTCCGCGACGCGCAGCGCGTGGTTCATCCGCGTCGGCAGCAGCGTCACCAGGTGGATGAAGCGGATCCGGTTCGTCAGAGCCATCAGGTACGGGTAGAGCACCTCCGGAGCGGACACCGTCGCGGTGCCGATCGCGACGTGCTGCTCGGAGCTGCCGAAGGCGTCGAAACCGACTCGCTCGGCGAGTAGCACCTCGTCGACCAGCTCCCGGTAGCGGTGCTCGTGCGTGAGCCCGACCGGGGTGTCCCCCTCGGTCATGAGGATGAAGTCCATGCCAGCCCTTCCATCGAATGTTACTGACGACTAACGTAGGACGTGGCTCGAAGCTGGTCAAGCGTCGATTGAGAGGCGCCAAGTGTTATCAGCGAGTAATTTGATCGGTCAGCGAGGACGCAACGTGGAACGAGGCCGCCCATGAGCGAACTGAGGATCGAGTGCCTGACCTCGCCCGAGATCGCGGACGCCATCGCGAGCGGCATGCGCACCGCTGTCCTGCCGTTGGGCGCCACGGAACAACACGGCGCGCACCTCCCGCTGTCGGTCGACAGCGAGCACGCCGATCGCCTGGGCGTCCTCGTCGCCGAGCGGCTCGGCGACGCGCTCGTGCTTCCGACGGTGCGGATCGGCTGCTCGGCGCACCACCTCGGTTTCGCCGGGACACTCTCCGTGCAGGCCGAGACCCTCGAAGCGATCTGTTTCGACTGCTGCGCGAGCCTCGCCGCGCACGGCTTCCAGCGTGTGCTGATCTTCTCCGCCCACATCGGCAACTACCCGTTGCTCGGCGAGATCGAGCCGAAGCTCGCGGCGCGGCTCCCCGACGGTCCCGACGTCATCGCCTTCGCGGACTCGGCCGCGATCCTCGACGTCTGGCGAGACGCGGCCGACCACGTCGCCGCCCTCGCCGAACAGGTCGGAGGTCACGCCGACGTCGCCGAAAGTTCGATCATGCTGGCAGTGCGGCCGGACCTCGTCCGCAGCGACCTGGCCGACGCGGGCTTCACCGGGACGATGGACGAGGACATGCTGGCCCAGGTGTTGACCGGCGGCGTCAAGGCCGTCGCCCCTAGCGGGGTTCTCGGTGACCCCCGGGGCATGTCGTCCAAGCTGGGGTTCGCCTGTCTCAACGCCGTGGCGGACCTGCTCTCGGGGTACGCGCAATCACGTTATCGGCCCGTCACTTAAGCTGGACCTGTGTCGAGCTCATCCTCTCCTCGTACCGCTTCGCCGCGCGGCACCCGCCGGCAGGAGCTGATCAGGGTCGCTGGCGAACTGTTCCACGAACGCGCCTTCGATGCGGTCACCAACGAGATGATCGGTGCGCGAGCCGGGGTGTCCGGTCCCGCGCTCTACCGGCACTTTCCGAGCAAGCAGGCATTGCTCGTCGCCGTGCTCGAGGACCCGCTGAACGACCTGCTCGCCCACGCGCGCGAGATCGCGGCCAAGGTGACGGACCCGCGCAAGGCTCTCGAAGAGATGATCGACTACCACGTCACACGCAGTCTGCAGAACGTGCCGTCCACGCTCGTCTTCCTGAAGAACGAGCACAACGTCCCCGAGGACGAACGCCATCGCATGCGGCGGTTGATGCGCCTCTACGCCGAGGAGTGGAGCGGCCTGGTCGAGCGGCTGCGGCCCGATCTGTCGGACGCGCAGACCCGCATCCTCACCCACGCCGTCTTCTCGATGATCAACTCGGTTCCGCAGTTCAACAGCGGACTGGATCCCGAGAGTGTCGGGAAAACCATCCAGACCGCGGCGATCAACGCGCTGCTCGTCCCGCCGGACGCGGTCTGACGCGACGCACTCATCGCCGTTTTCCTGGTCCGCCAGAGGAATCGGCGAACACACCGGCAACTCGTCGACCGATCGACAGTGACAGGGCGCGTTCCCGTTCCGCAGATTGTCCACAATAGATACATTGTGTCGCCGGCAATCCCGCTTCCGCATCCATCCGTGCGGAATTTGCAATAGTCCTTGCACGCCAACGCATTGCGCGTCCGCACGCGACGAGTCAGTGTCGATAGGTGCGAAGCGCGGCGAATGTTCGCGCACGCAGCTCGTGCCAATCCACGCGGTGTAGCACGCGATCGACGGCGCTGTACCGGTGCGCCCCGACACCTGACGGAAATCCCCGCTGCCGACCACCGACCTGACAAGGGTGCCCCGGAAACCGCCCCGGCGGAAGCGTCCAGTGATGGGAACCACCCGCCTGTCGCGCTTGCTCGGGGATGACAAGGAGAGTCAATGACGACCGCACAGCATTCCGAGAAGGTGATCAGCTCGAGATCCGCCCGGCGCGCCTCGCTCGCGGGTGGTGTCGGGACGCTGATCGAGTACTACGATTTCAGCGTCTACGGGCTCCTGACGCTGACCATCGGACCGTTGTTCTTCCCCAGCCACAATCCGACGGTCTCGACGCTGTCCACGCTCGCGGTGTTCGCGTCGTCCTACCTCATCCGCCCGCTGGGCGGCTGGTTCTTCAGCCGCCTCGGTGATCGGCGGGGCCGACGGACCGCTCTCGTCGCGACGATCGTGTTGATGGGCGTCGCGTCCGGCGTGATCGGCCTGCTGCCCACCTACGGGCAGGTCGGAGTCGCCGCGACGATCGCCATCATCCTCGCGCGACTCGCCCAGGGACTCGCGGCCGGCGGTGAGATCGGCGGCGCGGCGACCTACATCGCCGAGCTGGCTCCGCCGGGCAAGCGGGGTTACTACGGGTCGACGATCTCCATCGGGTCCACGCTCGGGTTCGCGGTGGCCGCGGCCGTGGTCGGGGTGGTCCGGTTGCTGGTCCCGGCCGACCAGATGCCGGTGTGGGGCTGGCGGCTCCCGTTCCTGCTCTCGCTGCTGCTCACCGTCGTGTGCCTGTGGGCTCGCCTGCGGGTGGAGGAGTCGCCCCAGTTCCAGGAGCTCAAGGAGAAGGCCGAGATCGTGCGCGGCCCGATGCTGGCCGCGCTGCGGAGCCACCCGCTGTCAGTGGCCCGCGTCGCGGGCCTGGCCATCGCCTTCAACGGCACGGGCTACTTCGGCGTCGCCTACTTCGCGATCTTCCTGCAGCAGGAAGGGTTTTCCGCGACCGCTGTCGCCTGGACGTCGGCGCTGTCCATCGCGTTGGCCACCATGACCTACCCCTGGGCAGGCAGGTTGACGGATCGCTTCGACCGCAAGCCGATCCTGCTCGCGTCCTACCTCGCCTACGCCGTCATCGCCTGGCCGGTCTTCGCGCTGCTCATCGCCACGACCAGCCTATGGGTAGTCGGGGTCGTCTACCTGGTCTGCCTGTTCTTCAGCGGCTGGGCGCAGGTTCCGGCGTGGCCGCTGGCCACCGAAATGTTCCCGGCGAACGTGCGGTACTCGGGCATCGCGCTCGGGTACAACATCGGTGCGATCATCGGCGGCATCACGCCGCTGGTCGCTGCGGCCCTCGTGGCAGGAACCGGAAGCAGGACGAGCCCCGTCTACTGGATCGTCGCAGTGGCGCTGGTCGGCGTGATCACCGTGGTGCGGCTGCCGAAGACCGCATCGAAGCCGCTACCCAGCTGACCGCACGGCCGGGCCGGCCTCCGGCCCGGCCGTCGTGGCCGGCTACGCGAACGCATGGCCCATGCGGTCTCGTTTGGTGCGCAGGTACCGCAGGTTCTGCGGGGTCTCGACGGCCGGCAGCGCGACCCGTTCCACGATCTCGAGCGCGTCCCCGTCCAGATCGTCGTACTTCGCGGGGTTGTTGGTGATCAGGCGCAGTCTGCGGACTCCCAGGTGAGCAAGGATCTGGGCCCCCGCACCATAACTGCGGGAATCGACGGGAAGCCCCTGCGCGGTGTTCGCGTCGACGGTGTCCAGACCGAGCTCCTGCAAGGCGTAGGCGCGGATCTTGTGAGCCAGTCCGATGCCGCGCCCTTCGTGCCCTCGCAGGTAGACGATGACACCACAGCCCTCCTCAGCCACGGCACGCATCGCTTGCTCGAGCTGCGTTCCGCAGTCACAGCGCAACGAGCCGAGGATGTCGCCCGTGAGGCACTCGCTGTGCACGCGGGCCAGGACGCCCCGCTCGGAGCGCGTGGCCGCTGCGATGTCGCCCATGACGAGAGCCAGGTGCTCGGCACCGTCCACATGCCACCGGTACGCGATCGCCTCGAAGTCGCCGAAGACGGTCGGCATCGTCGAGTTCGCCACGGGTTCGACGAGCTCTTCCGTGGCGCGCCGGTAGCGGATCAAGTCGGCGATCGCGAGCACCGGCAGGTCGTGGTCCTGCGCGAACGCGGTCAGCGCCGCACCACGCAGCATCTCGCCGTCGTCACCGATCAGCTCACTGATGATGCCGACCGGCCGGCGACCGGCAAACCGCAGCAGATCTACAGTGGCCTCGGTGTGCCCGGCACGGACCAGGACGCCGCCCTCGCGCGCCCTCAACGGGAAGATGTGACCCGGGCGGCGGAGCACATCAGGCGTCGTGGCCGGGTCCGCCAGTACACGGCACGTCTGCGCCCGCGCGGTCGCCGAGACACCGGTACCGGTGTCCACGTGGTCCACGGTCACGGTGAACGCCGTGCCGTGCGCGTCCTGGTTGTCGGCCACCATCGGCGGAAGCCCGAGCATGTCGGCCCGCTCGGAGGTCATCGGCGTGCAGACGATGCCGGTCGTGTGCGCAACGAGAAAGGCCATTTGCTCAGGCGTCACGCTCTCGGCAGCCAGAATCAGGTCGCCCTCGTTCTCGCGGTCGTGGTCGTCCACGACCACGACCATGCGCCCCGCGGCCAGCGCGTCCACTGCGGCCCGCACGCTCTCCGCCGAGGTCGCCGCAAGGTTCCTCAGTCCTGTCGCGGTGGTCATGCCGAATCTCCCTGTTCCCGAATCAACCAGCTATGTTACTTACCGATAACATTTTCAGGGCTCACTCGAAGCCTTGACGTCATGATTGCTACAGCCTACGTTACTCGTCAATAACATTTAAGGGAAGGGTGGACATGGACTTCTTCCTCATGACCGGCAACCCGGCCCGTGGAGGCGTGCGATGACTCCCGACGTGGACTCCTTGTCCTTCGAGCCGCTGACCCCGACCTCGTACCTGGATCGAGCCGCAGCGGCGCACGGAGATCGGGTCGCGGTGGTGGATGGGCCGTCCCAGTGGACCTACGCGGAGCTGCACGACCGGTGCCGGCGGCTCGCGGGCGGACTCGCGCCGCTGGCCGGAGGTCGTCCAGTGGCGGTGCTGGCACCGAACACCCACGTGGCGCTGGAGGCGCACTACGGGGTGCCGTGGACAGGAGTGCCACTGGTCGCGGTGAACACCCGGCTGGCCGCGGACGAGGTCGCCTACATCCTGGCGCACTCCCGCGCCGCCGTGCTGATCCACGACCCGTCGTTCGACGCGCTGGCGGATGAGGTGCTCACCCGGATGGACGCCCCGCCACGCCGGATCCGGTCGGGACAGGAGTACGAGGACCTGCTGGCCGCAGCGCAGCCGCTGCACCGGACCCCGGCCGACGAGCGGTCGCTGCTGTCGATCAACTACACGTCGGGGACCACTGGCCGGCCGAAGGGTGTGATGTACCACCACCGGGGCGCGTTCCTGCAGGCCTTGGCGATGGTGGGGCATACCGGGTTGACGCCGTCGAGTGTGCACCTGTGGACGCTGCCGATGTTCCACTGCAACGGATGGACGTTCCCGTGGGCGGTGACCGCAGCGGCCGCTACGCACATCTGTCTCTCCAAAGTAGACCCTACGGAGATCTGGCGGCTGCTGCGGGAGGAGGGCGTCACGCACCTCAACGGGGCACCGACCGTGCTGTCGATGATCGCGTACGCCCGCGAGGCCGAGCCGCTTGAGCACACGGTGCGGATCGCCACCGGTGGTGCGCCGCCGTCGCCGTCGATTCTGCGGCGAACGACGGAGCTGGGGTTCGATGTCACGCACCTGTACGGACTGACCGAGACCTACGGACCCGCCATGCTGTGCGACTGGCGCCCGGAATGGAACGACCGTGACGCCGAAGCGCGGGCGCGGCTCAAGGCTCGCCAGGGCGTCGGGAACATGATCGCCTGCGTCCCGCGGGTCATCGCGGAGGACGGTACGGACGTCCCGGCGGACGGGATCACCACAGGGCAGATCGCGTTGCGCGGCAACAACCTCATGCTCGGCTACCTCGACGACCCGGAGGCCACCCTGGCGGCGGTGCCGGACGGCTGGTTCCGGACCGGGGACATCGGCGTCGTGCACCCCGACGGGTACGTGGAGCTGCGCGACCGCTCGAAGGACGTGATCATCTCCGGGGGAGAGAACATCGCGTCGGTCGAGGTGGAGCAGGCGATCATGGACCATCCGGCGGTGCTGGAGGTCGCGGTGATTGCGGTGCCGGACGAGCGCTGGGGCGAGGTCCCCGCCGCCTACGTGACGCTGCACGACGGGGCCACCGCTACTGAGGCGGAGCTCATCGAGCACGTGAAGGGCAGGCTGGCCCGGTTCAAGGCGCCGAAAACGGTCGTGTTCGCCGAGCTGCCGAAGACCTCCACCGGGAAGATCCAGAAGTTCGTGTTGCGGGACAAGGCCTGGACCGGGAGCGAAAAACGCATCAGGTGAACGAGGAAACGCGGGGGCGGCACGATCGTGAACTGGTCCCCGTGAGTTGGACCGGTTAAGTAAGAGTTTAGGCCGCGAGGGCTTGGGCCCGGTATTGCACCGGGCTCAGGCCCTCGCAGTGTGTGTGGCTTCGTGTGGTGTTGAACCAGACGATGTAGTTGTCCAGGGCGGTGGTGAACGCTTCGACGCTGAGGTAGCGGGTGTGGTGGAAGAGTCCTTCTTTGAGGTGCCCGAAGAAGCTCTCGATGACGGCGTTGTCATGGCATTCGTCGGCTACCGGTGTCTCGCCAGGTCCGCTTGGAGGCCGGAGCACCCCGGGTGAACTGCCGCGAGCACGGTCCCACCGTGGCGCGGCTGCCGTGGGCCAGGCATGGTGCGGGGCACACCTGTGCCTTTGATGCCACGGTGGCATGGCTGGCGATGCAGCGCTCGAAAACAGCGGTGTGTGAGCTGATGCGGATCGCCTGGCGCACCGTCGGGGCGATCGTGGCCCGGGCCTGGGCCGACACCGAGGCCGCCTCCGATCGGTTCGCGGGACTGCGGCGGATCGGCATCGACGAGATCTCCTACAAACGTCACCACCCGTATCTGACGATCGTGGTCGATCACGACACCGGCCGTCTGGTCTGGGCCGCCCCGGGACGCGACACCGCCACGCTGGAGACGTTTTTCGATGCCCTGGGCGAGAAGCGCGCCGCGGAGATCACGCACGTCAGTGCTGATGCCGCCCAGTGGATCGGCGAGACCGTCGCCCGACGCGCCCCGAACGCGATCCGCTGCGCCGATCCGTTCCACGTGGTGGCCTGGGCCACCGAAGCCTTGGATGCCGAACGGCGGCGGGCCTGGAACGACGCCCGGGCCCTGGCCCGCGCCGAAGGCGTCCGCGGCCGCGGCAAGCCTCGCCAGGACTCGCCCGCCCGACCCGGCCACGAGAAAACCCGCAAGCTCAAACACGCCCGCTACGCGCTGTGGAAAAACCCCGAAGACCTCACCGAAAAACAAGCCGGCAAGCTGGCCTGGATCGCCACCACCGACCCCCGCCTGCATCGCGCCTACCTGCTCAAAGAAGGACTCCGACACATCTTCAAAACCAAAGGCGAGGACGGAAAACACGCACTGGACCGGTGGATCAGCTGGGCCCGCCGGTGCCGCATCCCCGTCTTCATCGAGCTGGCCCGACGGATCGTCAAACACCGCGCCGCGATCGACGCCGCGCTGGAACACGGCCTGTCCCAAGGACTGATCGAGTCCACCAACACCAAAATCCGCCTGCTCACCCGAATCGCCTTCGGGTTCCGCAACCCCGAACCACTCATCGCACTGGCCATACTCGCCCTCGGCGGCCACCACCCCATCCTCCCCGGACGAACCTGACACCCACGGATACATCAGGAGAGCCCTTTATGAACGCACTTCCCTACGAGGCACACCGAAACCACCCACGCGGGTGAACAGCGGCGCCTCCCATTGCGCGACCTCATTTCGATCGAGCGAAGCCGATCCTTTCGGGACGATCACCCAAGATCCACAACAGACACGAAAAAACCCGCTGACCTGCACTTATGTGCCGATCAGCGGGCCTTCTCCATGGTCGGGCTGACAGGATTTGAACCTGCGACCCCTTGACCCCCAGACATGTCCACAAAAGACACTGACCAGCGAAAACCAAGAAACCGCAGGATAGTCCGGTGCAGTTCGCTGCCGTTCAGTGCAGTACAGCGCGGTTCATACCCACACGATCCTCCCACTTTCCTCCCAGCACCAGCGTCAAAACAACCGCCGTTAACGCCCGTCGGCGGTGTCCAGCACGGTAGATTCGATGTGGTGCCCCGCCACGGGCGCGGTGTCAGCCAGGTCGCCACAGTGTTGCCGATGATGTTCGCCGACGCTGCGGAAGAAAACTCATCACCGCCAACCCCGGTCCGCACCCGCCGACGCGGGCCGGCGCCCGGCTGGTCAACCGCGACCGGATGTGGCACTACACGGAGGGACTGGCCAACCACAGCCCGATCTGGCCCGACCACGGCATCCGGGTGCTCGCCGCGCCGTCCTCGCTGTGGTTCGACGCGCGCGGCCGCCGGTTCCCGAATCCCAGCATCCCGAGCTACGACACCCTCGGAACGCTCAAGCTGATCAAGGACACCGGCTACGACTACTCCTGGTTCGTGCTGAACCAGCGGATCATCAACAAGGAGTTCGTCCTCTCCGGTTCCGAGCAGAACCCGGAACTGACCAGGAAGGACCTGGCGGGCTACCTGGCGAGCAGGCTGCTGAACTCGACTCCACCGCCGGTCAAGCACCAAGGACGAGCAGATCATGGGGATCCGCAACTCGCTGGCCTACTCCGGCGATCTCCTCGCGCGCACCACTCCCCTGCACAAGATCCTGGACCCGGCCGCCGGCCCGCTGATCGCCATCAGGATGAACATCCTGACCCGCAAGACGCTCGGCGGCCTCCAGACCGACCTGTCCGGCCGGGTCCTGGACGCGCGAGCCGTCCCCATCCCCGGGCTGTACGCCGCGGGCGAGGTAGCGGGCTTCGGCGGCGGCGGAGTCCACGGCTACCGCGCACTGGAGGGAACTTTCCTCGGCGGCTGCCTGTTCTCCGGCCGCCAGGCGGGCCGGGCCGCAGCCGCGGCGACGGCCTGACCCGGCGAAGCCGGGCCCCCGGCGACAGGCCGGTCTTGTGCAACGTGCGCAGCATCGCGTGCACGTACGTCGACCGGCTATTTCCAAGCAGCAGGGTTCTGCTTCCCGCCTGGGATTGGCCACCGCCCGACCCACCAACGCACTCAACACCGCCCTCTCCCGGCTACGCGCCACGCTTGCCCGCGCTACCCACGACGACGCCGGCGACATCGTGGACACCAGCAACCGGCATCTGCGGCTGAACGCTGATCTCGTCGAGGTCGACTACCACCACTTCACCCAAGCCGAACACGCCAGCCGTGACCGGGACACCACGCACCGCCTCGCCGCGCTGCGCGAAATCGTCGATGCCTACCGGGGCGAACTGGGTGAGGGCATCGATTCCGAATGGATCCACACCGTGCGGCACGCCGCGCAACGCACCGCGATCAATGCCATCAGCGAACTCGCTCGTCACCACGTCGCCGACGATCCCCGGCACACCCTGGAACTGCTGGAAACCGCCACCAGCTTCGACCCCTATAACGAACATCTCTACCGCGACATCATGCGACTGCAGGACCGTCTCGGCACCCATGACGGTATCCCCCGCACCCTCGCGCTCCTGGAGGCACGGTTGCGGGACATCGACTGCGAACCCGCACCCGAAACCCGTGCCCTTGCCGCCGCGCTGCAACACCGCCACGCCCAACAGGTGGCCCGGTCTGTTCCCCCACCGTCACCCACCGAAGCAGATACGCGCGACATGGGTCCGCTGCACCGCGCCGCACCACAGTCCGGTTGACAACGGCCCCGACCGGAGCGTCCATACCACTGGCTCCTACGAATCGGAGACCACCAAGGGAGATAACGAAAATGTCCTCAGTAGACCACTCGCTGTTTCACACGCCGCCGACACAGGAACTGCGCGCCCCCGGCCCGCGGCCGAACCGGGGGCCGGCAGTGCCGTGCGCCTCGCCCACCCCGCGCACCCGACTGACCTGCACCCTGGGCCCCCCGCCGCCGATGCGCATGCCACGCAACACCGGCGGCATCGTCATCACCTCCACCGACCGAGACCCCCACCAAGCCCTCACCGGCTTCACCGGGGCCTGGAAACCGAACCTCACCCCCACCGAGCTCCCCACGGGAACCGTTGTCCTGCAGCTCCTTCCACCCGCCGATGGCGACGACCCTGATCTGGTCGACGTCTGGTTGTGGCTCACCCGCCGCGGGCGCTGGCTGACACTGGGCTGCTGGAAAAACACGGGACCAGGATGGATCTACCGCGCCACGCCGCTGATCCACGCCGCCATGCCCACACCACAGGCCGGCACAGCGCCCCAAGACACCAGAAACTCGCCACGACTGCGCGCTGTGCCCGCCCACCGCCCGTAAAAGCTCGAGCCATGGAGGAAAAACCGATACACTATGCTGACGGTCAGGCCGCCCCACCACATCAGTCGAGGGGCGGCCTGACCGCGCCAAGGCACCTTGGTGCACTGCTAGAGCGACGAAAACTGCGGCGGCGCCAGCTCAGGGGCACACACAACGTTCCGCGGCCCTTGCTTGGCTTTCGACTCCACCACCGTGATCTGGACCGGTGGGCCGGCATCACGGTGCGCTGCCTGCTCCGCCGCTGACTTGTCGCCGACCTGCGTACGGGCACGGTGGGCTGCCTCACGAATCTGCGCCGTCAGTGCCGTGTCGACCTCACGAGCCCTGCGACGATCACGCTTGGCGCCCCGATTCCCGCCTCGAGCAGGCTCCCGACGCGCGTGAGTGATGTAGTGCTCCAGCAGCGACCGCAGGTCCTGCGTGTGGCGAGCATTGAGATCGATCTCGTAGGTCACCCCGTCCAACGAGAACATCGTAGTCTGCCCAGCCGGCGAGCCATCGATGTCGTCAACAAGCTCAACCACAGTTCTTTTAGAGCTTGTCTCATTTCGCGAGTTTCTTGAAGCAGGTGAGGGCGGCGGCGAGGGTGAGGAAGGCGCAGAAGTGGTTGGCATAGCGCTCGTAGCGGATGGTCAATCGCC
>NZ_JBFAKG010000137.1:0-20722 GCF_040655595.1 Saccharopolyspora sp. NPDC050389 | reverse complement strand
CGTCGGTATCCACCCCGGCTGCTCAACCCCGATCACCTGCACCAGTACATGATCCACTACCGCCCAGACCCGCGATTACGGGACAGGCTTTAGAGCCGTGCCCGGCGACGAAGTGGTGCTCGAACCAAAACTCGTCGTGCGTGGAACCACCGTCCCGCCGAAACGCTGATCCCCTGTTCGGACGCTCGACTTTGGCGGGTTGGATTATCGCCCAGCCACCTTCTCGTCGTTCGACAGAGATGCCGTGCCCCTGCATCGCTTTCGACGCAGCGGCACGGCATTTCGTGCGAACCAGCTGTTGCTGGGAAGCCGAGGTCGATGCCACCGCCATTGGGCCCGGCTAACGCGTCGCGACAACCTTGCCGCGGGCAGCATCTCGCCATGTATCCGGCGAGTGCGGTGTAGTCACTGCCGAGGAGAATGGCGGTCGGACGCGAGCCGGTAGGACGCGCGAGCCGGTAGGACGCGCGAGGAGTGGGCTGACGACCTCGTAGGTGGCGGCGACGGTGGGGCGGTGGCGACGACGACTTCACCGCGAATCCCGTGGCACTCGGCGGCCAACAGCGTGTCTTGGATTCGGTGGTATGTGATGTGAGGGAGCCAAGGGCGATGTGGCGATGGCCGAGTTCGGCCAGGTGATCAATGGCCACGCCCACGCCGGTGTCGATGTCGAACGATCGAGACCAGACCGATTCGAGCTCGCCAGGGTCGATGTCGGCGAAGTCAGCATCGATGAAGATCACCGGCAGGTCGTCGAGCGGCCCCCACCGGGCCGTGGTGGTGACGAGGATCCCGAGTCCCGCGCGTGCGCACTGTTCTTCGATGACAGCAACCCGTGCAGCAGGCTTCCGGGAACGTTCCCGGATTCAGCAGGGAACGTTCCCGGCCGGTTTGCGTCCCAGACCTTCGATGTTTCCGCAAATGTCAAGGACGGGCACAAGAGTTCTCACCAGGCCGCACGCTGGCTACGGCTACTGACTCGAAGAGGTCTCCATGAAAAGCTCGAAGCTCATCACCTTGCTCGGAGTTCTTAGCGTGGGAGTCGCGGCGCTGACCGGATGTGCCCCCGGCGGCGGGACAAGCTCGGTCTCCGGTGGCCCGCTGGTGGTGTACACGCCGCAGGGCGATGGTGAACGAGGCGCATACATCACCGAGCACGCCAAGAGTGAGCTCGGAATGGACGTCAAGCTGGTGACCGGCGGTGGCGGCGCATTACAGACCCGTCTGGTGTCGGAGAAGAACAACCCGCAGGCCGACGTCGTGCTGGGTTTGGGTGAGGCGCAACTGCACCAGGTGGCCGCCGAGGGGGTGCTGGAACCGTACGCGCCTGCGTGGGCGAATCAAATCCCGGCAAACTTCCGCGGCAACACCCACGAATTTTCCCTGCTCACACAGACGCCGATCGTGCTCGCCTACAACACCGCGCAGATGGGTGCCGCCGAGGCACCGATGAGCTGGGAGGATCTGGCCAAACCGCAGTACAAGAACAAGTTCGTCCTCCCGGGGTTGACCGGGCAGACCGGTCAGGCTGTGGTGGTGGGCTTGTTGTGGCGCTACGCCGACCACAAGACAGGCGAGGTCTCGCCGCAAGGGTGGGACCTTGTGTCGAAGGTGCTCAGCAACGCGTTGCCGTTGCCGGAGGGCAAGAAATTCGACTGGGGCATGGTTTCCAGTGGCCAGACACCGATCGTGGTGAACTGGCTAGGCGGTGTGCAGACCGGTGCCGCCGACAACAAGCTGACCATGCAAGTGGTCAACACGCCGGGCGGCACGCCGTTTGTGTCGACCGGCATCGGGACGGTCAAAGACACCAAGCGGCAGGTCGACGCCCAGAAGTTCATCGGCTGGTTCGGTTCGGCGAGTTTCCAGGTGGGCTTCGTCAAGACGACCAACAACGACACCCCGTTGAACTCCGACGCGGTCCGGCAGTTGCCGGAGGCGGCGGCGCTCGCCCAGGTAGGCAAGCAGGACATCGATTGGTCCGTGGTGGCCCGGAAGTTGCCAGCCTGGCTGGAGAAGATCCAGCTGGAACTCCAGGGGTGAGGTTGCCGAGATGATTTCGATCGAAGGGCTGACCATCCGCTATGGCACCCACAAGGTGATTCGCGACGTCGACCTGACGATGAAGCCCGGGGAGTTCCTCACACTGTTGGGACCGTCTGGGTGCGGCAAGTCGACGCTGTTGCGCGCGGTCGCCGGGTTCGTGGCGGCGTCCCAGGGGCGCATCGTGATCGACGGGCGGGACGTGACGCGCCTCGATCCAGAACATCGCGGTATCGGGTTTGTGTTCCAGAACTACGCGCTATTTCCGCACATGACGGTCTGGAAGAACGTGGCCTTCGGGTTGCGCAGCCGTGGGGTGAACAAGTCAGAGACCGCCGAGCGGGTCGAAGAAGCACTCGCGATGACCGGATTGTCGGCGCATGCCTCCTCGAGGCCCGCGCAGTTGTCCGGCGGACAACAGCAGCGGACGGCCATCGCACGCGTATTGGTGACCCGTCCGTCCGTACTACTGATGGACGAACCCCTGTCGAACCTCGACGCCACACTACGGGTGCGATTACGGGCAGACATACAGCGACTGCACGAGGACTTGAACATCACCACGATGTACGTCACCCACGATCAGCAGGAGGCGCTCGCGCTGTCCGACAGGGTGGGGGTGCTGCGTGAGGGCCGGATCGATCAACTGGATCGACCTCGCGACCTGTACCACAACCCCGCGAACTCCTACGTGTGCCAATTCGTCGGTTCGGCGAATGTGCTGGACACGGACACCGCGTTGCGGTTCGGGCTGCGTCGGCCGGACGCTGGAGATCGACAGGTGCACGTGCGCCCGGAATGCATCCGGCTGACCGAGCACCCGGTCACCGAGCACGCGAGCCCGGGAGTCGTCACCGATGTCACGTTCCTCGGTCTGCTGACCGAGTACGCGGTCGACGTCGGCGGTGCCCGGATCACCTCGCTGGTCGGCTCGCATGCTGACGGGCGATGGCGGCCAGGAGAGACGGTCAGCTGCGGATTCGATGGCTCCAACGCGATGTGGTTGAGCGCAGGAGGGGCCAATTGATCTCGCCAACGAGTACGCGGTGGGGAGGGCGGGTGGTGCTGCTGGCAGGTCTGCTTCTCGTCGCCTGGTTCGTGGTGACGTTCCTGTACGTCCCGTACTACAGCATCCTTCGGGAACTGCTGTTCCCGAAGGACGGCGACGTCGGGTCGGTGGTGGCTGATCTGATGAGTTCTGCGCGGGTCCAGCATGCAATGCGGGACACCCTGATCGTCACCGTGATCTCGGTGGTCACCACCAACGTCGTCGGGATCGCGCAGACGTTCCTCCTGGAGGCAGTCGACCTCGCCGGCCGGCGGGTGCTGCTCCTCGCCTACGCCGTGCCACTCGTTTTCGGGTCCGTATCTGCGGTGACCGGTTACGAAACCGTGTACGGCGCGAATGGCGTCCTGACCAAAGCCATCCGGTCGGTCGTGCCGGCGGTGCCTGCTGACTGGTTCTCCGGTATGGCCGCCGTCATCGTGGTGCACACGTTCACCTTGACCGGTTTCCACTTCCTGTTCCTGCGGCCGGCGATCCAGCGGGTGGACTTCTCGATGGTCGAGGCGGCGCGGTCGCTGGGGATGAATCCGGTCCGGGCGATTCTCCGGGTCGTGGTGCCGGTGCTGCGGCCGACGATCGGCGCCTGCACACTGCTGGTGCTGATCATGTCGCTGGGATCGTTCGCCGCACCGCACATCCTCGGCGGAGGCGGCTTCACCATGGTCGGCCCGCTGATTTCGACACTGACGGGCCTGGGACGATCGGACATGGCAGCTCTGCTGGGCTTTGCGCTCGGCGCGGTCACTGTGGCTGTCATGCTGTGGGCCTTGCGCTTGGAGAGACACGCCCATCCCGCCTCCATGAGCAAGATGCCGCAGCCGTTCCAACGGGTGCGGCTGCACAACCCCTTCATCCGAGTCACGGCGCACGCCATCGGGTACATCCTGGCGGTCGTCAATCTAGCTCCCTTGCTGGTCACCGGGATGCTGTCGTTGTTGCCAGCCGAGGTGGTCCGCAACGGCGAGCTTGTCGGCCCGCTGACGCTCGAGAACTACATCCGCGTGCTCACCACGGGCGACGTGAGCCAGCCGCTGGTGACGTCACTGCAGCTGTGCTTGATCGCCATCCCGATCGCCCTGCTCATCGGGACGCTTGTCGCCCACCTCGCACACCGGTACCGCAACCGTGCCACCGACGCGCTGCAGATATCCCTGTTCCTGCCGCATTTCCTGCCCGGTGTCTTGATTGCGCTCGGATTGCTGCTGGCATTCGGTGACACGTCAATCCTGGTCGGAGGAGCGGTGCTGGTCGGCGGCTTCTGGATCTTGCCGCTGGCCTACGTCGTCCTGCTGCTGCCGCTGGCGTCTCGGTTCCTTCGGGCGGCCTATGCCGGACTGGATCCGGCCATCGACGAAGCGGCGAGGTCTCTGGGAGCACGCCGGATCCGGCGGTTCCTGCTGGTCACATTTCCGCTGCTGACTCCGGTGCTGATCCAGGTCGCCGCGCTGAGCTTCAACCAGACCTTTGACGAGTACACGGTGTCGGTGATGGTGCACAACGTCAACAACCAACCGTTCGGCGTTGCATTGGGAGCCCTGGTCAACAACCCGGACCCGGGCTTGGCCGGCGTCATTCCGGCATACATCGTGGCCAACACCGCGATCACCCTTATCGTCGTCCTGCTCGCCGACCGGATGGCGGACCGGGCTGCGCGGCACGGTGTGAGCGTGTCGGGGGGTGCTGCGCTCTGATCACGCACAACCACCCCTGGTTCGCCCCGGGCACCGACGCCGACGCTGTGGTAGCGGATGGCAGCCCGCCGTGCGGGATCGCGGAGGCGTTCATTGCCGGAAAAAGCGCGTACGCCCCGTGCGAAGACGTCCTGCTAGTGACTGCGCACCACGTCGGGATCTTCGACGGTATCTCCAGCCCGTTGCGCCGCGACGGCGAACTCCCCAGCGGCCAGGCCTTCGCGCGGGCCGCGGCCCGCGCGCTGCTAGCGGTTGATCCAGACGTTGATGCCAGAACCGCGGTCGACCTGATCACCCGGCAGCTGGCCCAGATCGGAGTTGCGCACGCCGGTCCCTTCGGGAGCGTCGCGGCGATCTACGCGCCGGATCGCGGTGAAGTGTGGCGCGTGGGTGACGTGCACGTCGCCATCGACGACCGACACCTGCCGGGCAGCAAACGGATCGACGCAGCCATGGCCGGGTTCCGGGCGGCCATCAACGCCGCGGCACTGGCCGTCGGTACACCGCTGAGCGACATCATCCACGACGACCCCGGACTGGCTGCAGCCGCACCACTTCTGGCCGCGCAGCCCACGCTGGCAAACCACCCGGGCGCATTCGGTTACGGCGTGCTCAACGGGACCCCGATCCCCGACGAGTTGATCGAGACCTACTCAGTGCCGTCGAATGGACGAGTCGTACTTGCCAGCGACGGCTACCTAGGCCCCGAACGGACCCTCGCCGACGCCGAACGGCAACTCCACCGAGCCATCGCCGACGACCCGGCGTGCATCGGACCGCTTTGGACCATGGGCAAAGCCCTCACCCGAAACACAGCCGCACCGGACGACCGCGCGTACATCCGGATCGAGACCGATCCGGCCGAGTCCCATTGACGAATCGAGGAACGATGGAAGCAATTCGCGTGGCAACCTGGAACACCCTCTCGCGCGACCGAATGCACCGCATCGGTCTCGCCGCCGCACAGCTGCGCGCGGTCGACCCGGACGTAATCCTGCTCCAGGAAACCGCCGAAGGCCACGCCCGAACACTCGCCGACGAACTCGGTCTCGTGCTGGCCGCGCTCGACCACGTCGACTCGGCGGAGGTCGCAACTGCGGTCCTCACCCGGCCCGATTTGCAACCGCACCAGCCGCCGAAGGGACTTGACGGGGTCGCCGGCCGGGCGATGGTGGCCACGGTCGACCTTTCTTTCGGTGATCGGCGCCTGCGCACGACCTCGGCCCATCTGCGCAACACGCCGTCGGCGGGGCGCTTGGGCTTCGACCCGGACTACCGCGCCGCGGCATCCGATGCCGCTGCTGTCGAGTCGATCGCCGATGAGTCGATCCGGACCAGCGTCCTGGCGCGCCTTCACCAACTCGGCCAACTCAAAAACGCCCGACGTCAGCTTACGATCGAGGGTGAAGTGTTCGGCGGCGACCTCAACTTCGTACCCTGCGGCATTGAGTACCGCCGCGTGAAAAGCTGGGGACTGGCCGACGCATGGACTGCTGCCCCCAGGATCGGCAGCGGAGCCACCATCCTGGAACGTAATCCGCTGGTCATCGACAGCAGTGCCCATCGCGAGGCCGCCGTCCGCGCCTACCCCGGCATCAGCCGCGATCTGGACTACACCCTGGATTTCCAGTTCCATTCGCCATCGCTGATCGCCGGTGCTGCGTGGGTCTTCGGCGAACCGATCGACGGAGACTCCTGGGCCAGCGATCACCTCGGTATCGCCGTCGATTACGCCTGGCGCAACTAACTGAGAGGACGCCATGACCCGGACACCGCGTGTGTCAATCCTCGATGTCGCCGCCCATGCCGGCGTATCGAAGTCCGCAGCAAGCCGCGCCCTGCTCGGGCAAGGCGACGTCGCCGAGCAGGTCCGCGCTCGAGTCGAAGCGGCTGCCGCGGAGCTCGGTTACGTCAAGGACTACCGGGCGCACGCCCTCAAGTCCACCAGCACCCGGACCGTGGGCATCTTCGTCCGCACCGTCCGCCTGTCCTTCTACGGTGAACTCATCGCCACGATCCAGCACACGATCGAGTCCAACGGCTTTCAACTCGCCGTCTTCGCCGCCTCGTCCGACACCCCAACCGAAACGCACACTATCGAACAAATGATGGGCCTGCGACCTGAGGGCATCATCATCGCTTCCGGCCGCGTACCGACACACACCATTACCGGCGCCGCGAAGATCGTGCCGGTCGTGCTCGCCGGGCGGACCAACCGGCTACCTGGAATCGACACAGTCGCCGACGACGGAACCGGAACCGCCGCCCTGGCCGAATGCGTCGCTCACCACGGCCATCGGGACGTTGCCGTCCTCAGCGTCGCCCGCTCCCGATCGGCGACGCTCAGCGCGCGCTCCCAGCGCATCCGCAAGGAACTCACCGCCCTCGGTGTCAACGTCCTCCCGGTCCCCCTCGCCGCCGACCGCGACGCCGCCGACCCCGAACACCTGCGCCGGGCGCTCAAGACTGCTACGGCCGTCATGTGCCCGAACGACCCGACACTGATCACCACGTGGGAACAACTCGACGCCTTCGGTCACCGCGTCCCCGACGACATTTCCCTCACCGGTTACGACGGCATCGGCCAACTGGCTAGCCCGGTACTTGGCCTGACAACGTGGCGCCAGCCCATCGCGGACATCGGCCACGCCGTAGCCGAGCAGATCCTTGACCGCATCAAAAACCCTGACACCAGCCCCCGGCACATCAGGCTCACCGGATGCCTGCAACGCGGACGAACCCTACGACGCCATGATTCAGGACTGCCCCATGGGCCTGTGCAGTGAGAGGCGCACCAGACCCTAGCGTGGAACTCCTTGGTCGATATCCGTCCGTAAAAAGGGCGAACCGCGGACCACCGTGAGCATTCGTCCGGCGCCCCCTGCGACGGCCATACCCAGCAGGCCTTAGCTGGTCGCTGTCCCCTGCCTCGCCCAAGAGTCCACTGTGGTCGGATCGGTCAGGAAGCGCACGATCTCCGACCGCGCTTGTTCCTTCGCTTCTGGCGCGACGGCATCCTCCAGGTCAGGCATCACCGCGTCGGCGATCCTGCGCAAGGCGGAGCTCAACAACCCGGATTGTCGGCTGGAACCGCCAGTAACGAGCGGGGTGGCGAGCTTGTCGGCACGAAGGTCAACTCCTGTCGGGTAGGGCTGGTGACTGCGGCGAGTTCGTCACGGGTAGAGCCCGCGCAGCTGGTGGGCCAGAGCCACGCGTTCAACCGCGAGCGCGGTGGCGGCCTTGCGCAGGGAAACGTGGCGTTCGGCAGCGAATTCGCGCACGTTCTGCCACGCTGCACTCATCCGGTTCGCGAGCCGAGTCCTGACCTCGTCCTCGCTCCACCAGTAGGACTGGTTGGCCTGCACCCATTCGAAGTAAGACACGATCACGCCGCCGGCGTTGGCGAGGATGTCCGGAACGACCAGCACACCCTTGTCGAGCAACACCTCGTCGGCTTCGGGAGTGGTGGGGCCATTGGCTCCCTCCACGACGATTCGGGCGCTGACCCGGTGCGCGTTGCGCGTCGTGATCACCGACTCGACCGCGGCGGGCACCAGGACGTCAACGTCCAGTTCCAGGAGATCTTCGTTCGATGTCTTGTCCGCGCCGGCGAACCCGACCACAGTGCCCGTGCGGTCGACGTACTTGGCGAGGTCCGCGATGTCAAGGCCGCGCGGGTGATGTACGGCCCCGTACTGGTCGCTGACGGCGACAACCCGTACACCGGCCTCGGCGAGCAGACGCGCCGCGCCACGGCCGACCTTGCCGAAGCCCTGCACGGCCGCCGATGAGGTGGCCGGATCCAGTTCACGCGACCGTAGGGCTCAAGCACGACGTGGACGACTCCCTGCGAGGTCGCGCTCGCGCGTCCGCGGGAACCACCAAGACTGAGCGGCTTGCCGGTGGCGACGCCGAGCACGGTGTAGCCCTTGTTCACCGAGTAGGTATCCATCAGCCACGCCATCGTCTTGTCGTCCGTGCCGATATCCGGTGCTGGGATGTCCTGGTTGGGCCCCAGGGCCGGCACCATCTCGCTGGTGTACCGGCGGTGGTACCGCTACGCCGAGCACCTCCGCGAGGCCCGTGTTGCAGCGCTCGGGATCGCTACCGGACTCACGCACGCCGATGTGGCAAGGCGAAGCACGGACCGCCGAGGTGGTGCTCGCGGCCGCCGATCCGGAAGGAACGGGCAAGGGTCTCCCCAAGTCGGTCAAGGTCATTCGGCTCCGGGGGCCTCGCGAAGAACTGCGCCGAGCCCTCAGCCGGGCCGAAACAGCGCCGGCCCGGTACCGGTCGGTCGCGGCTTTGGCACCGGAGAATGACGAACTCCACGTGCTGTGCACCTCTATGACGGCCGTTACCTGGACCAAATCGCTCTGGAGCGAGGCCCTCACCATCGGCATCGGCAGCGCCGTGCCCCCCGAGGAGTCAGCCCGCAGCTTTCGCACGGCCGATGCCGCTGTGAAGCGGGCGACGGAGGGACGCCCCATTGTCAGCTGGGAAGACCTCACCGAGTCGGGCTTGATCTCGCTGGTGGCCCCGGAGACGAGGGAACACTTCGCGGAGGAGCTCCTCGGACGCCTGGACGACACCCCGACCGGCCGCACCGAACTGACGCGGATCGCCATCTCGTTCGTCCGTCACCACGGGAAGGTGCACGCCGTCGCTGACGAGGTCGGGATGCATCGCAACACCGTTCGCACCCGGATCCGTGAAATCGAGACGGCGCTCGACACGAATCTCGACGACCCGACCGCTCGCTTGAACCTCTGGGCAGCGTTGCAGATCGCCGACGACCGCATGGCGTGAGCCGATCCGGGCCACAGCCAGGGTTTCGAATCCAACTAGCCGCTCACCGCGGAACGCGAACACAGGATCTCGGTAGACCAAGGCCACTGACCACCCCCGATGCACCGTTACGATCCCCGCATGTGTGCCACCTGCGATCGAATCGGTCATCCGCCGGCGGGTTCACGATCATTACACGTCCTGGTCCCGAACAGGAGGAGGGCCTGGGATGCCCGTCTTCTGATTCCATCCGAGTCCTGCGTGAAGTCGCGGCGTCGATTCTGCCTGACGTACCCGGCTCGGGCGAATTTGATACCCTCGACATAGGCTACCTTTGATACAGCGTGCCCTGCAGCACCGGAACGGAAATTCCTCCGGTGGCGGGCCGTTTCTGGCTCCCGACCGCGTTTGTGGTGTAATGGCGCACCTTGCCCGTAGAAGTGGACTTCACGTGCTCAGGAGACCTTCAGCGCCCCGACGTCATGGGCTACATGGCCACCGACGACGGTTGCTCCCACGGTCAGTTCTCCAATGCGTTCAGGTTCCACACACAACAGGTCGTCGCTGAGGACCACGAAGTCGGCGAGCATGCCCCGGGAGAGGGCTCCCTTGATATGTTCCTCGTGGACGGCGTGGGCCGAGCCGATCGTGTACGCGCGCAACGCCTCCTGCACCGTCACAGCCTCATGCGGGGCGATCGGGGCACCAGAGGCAGTCCGCCGGTTGACCATGTCGTGGATGCTCAGCAGCGGAGCCGAAGCGACCACGGGAGCGTCCGTAGAGCCCGGCAGCTCCACGCCAGCGTCCAGGAACGACCGCATTCGGTAGGCCAGCTTGCCCCGGACCGGGCCGAGGGCCGCGAGTAGACTCTCACCGATCTCCGACAGGAACCGGCCCTGTGGTACCGGAATCAGGCCGAGCGCCGCGATCCGGGCGACCTGCGCGTCGCTCGCCACCGCCGCGTGTTCGATGCGGTGGCGCACATCCGTACGCGGGTGCAACCACTGCGCCTCCTCGTACGAGTCGAGGACGACGTCCAGGGCAGCGTCCCCGATGGCGTGCGTGGCGACCTGCCAGCCGCAGCGGTGTGCCTCGACGATGTACCGACGGATCTGCTCGGCCTCGTACCGGAGCAGCCCGCTGTTCCCTGGCGAATCGTGGTAGTCGCAGCACATCGCGGCGGAACGACCGATCAGCGAACCGTCCGAGAGGATCTTCGCCGGTCCGATGCGCAGCCACTCGTCGCCGAAGCCGGTGCGCAAGCCGAGGTCGAGGCCGTACCAGGTGACGCCTGGTTCCAAGGCGCCGCAATCGTGCAGTGCGGTGATGTAGGGCATGACCGTCATCCGGACGCCGAGAGCGCTTCGTTCGCGCGCCCGCATGTAGGCGTCCAGATCGGCCGGTCCGTTGCCGATGCCGTCGACGACGCCGATGCCTGGTTCGGTCGCACTGGTCAAGCCGACCGCGAGGGCGGCCTCCGAACCGGCGGCGATGTTGGCGGCCCACTGCTCGCTCGGCTCCGGCCGGAACACCCGCTCGACCAGTTGCATCGCCGTCTCCTGGAGCAGTCCCTCGGCCCGCCCGTCCTCGTCGCGCACGACGTGGCCGCCGGGCACCTCGGGCAGTGCGGTGAGATCGGTGAACCCAGCTCGTGCGAACGCTTCCGTGCTGGCGACGGCCATGTGGTGCGAGGTGTGCACCAGCCAGACCGGCCGGCCCTGAGCGGCCCGGTCCAGTTCCTCAGCCGTCGGATGGGCGCCGGTCTTGTTCTGGTCGTAACCCGCCCCCAGTACCCACGCGCCGGCAGGCAGCGCCGCGGCCCGCTCGGCCACGGCCTTGTACAGCGCGTCAAGGCTGGGCGCCGAGGCGTAGGACACGTCCAGTTCGCGCAGGCCTTTACCAACCAGGCTCAAGTGGTGATGCACGTCGTTGAAGCCCGGCACGGCGTGCGCGCCGCCGAGGTCGACGACGACGTCCGCGGCGCTGCCCTCCAACTCCTCGTCGAGTGCGACAATCCGGCCGGCCAGCGCACCGACTGCGCGAGCGGTGGGGCGGTCCGGGTCGAGGGTAGTGAACCGTCCATTGTGGAAAACCGCATCGAGGCGCAAATTCCTCAACTCCTTCTTGTTTGGGAGGCCTCAGACGGACGCCGCAGCGTGCCGCACCTGAGCTGTGCGCAGCGCGGTGAACCGGGCGAGCGCGGCGACACAGACCGTGGTGATCAGCAGCAGGGCCGTGTAGAACACGACCACGGGCCAGATCGAGCCGCTGGCGCGACCGCTGCTGCTCAGCGACGCCGACATCGGCATCTCCACCAACCCGGCCCCCCGCCCCGCTGGAATCGGCGTTCCTCGGCCGCACTCCGGTGATGGCGCAGGTTCCCGCCGATCACCGCTGGGCCGGGCGCACCAAGATCAGCCTCTCTGAACTGGTCACCGAGCCACTGATCCTGATGACTCGCGCCAACGCGGCCCGGCTGGTCGTCGACGATGCCGTCAATCGCGCGGGCCTTACCCCCGCCGGTGTCGCCGAGACCGGCTCCTCAGCCTTCGCCCAAGCACTCGCCGCAGCGGGCCGAGGGGTGTGCCTGGTTACCGACAAGGCCCGCTTCGACCTGCGGGAGCTGATCGTGGAAGCTCCCGATGGCCCGTTGATCGTTCCCCTGTACGCGGGCTGGGACGCAGCGCACTACGCGCGCTCCGCAATCCACGCTTTGGTCGACGGCCTGCGCGCCTACTGCGACCAGCACACGCAGCGGTACCTGGGGCTGTCGCCGTAAGACATCGCGAGTCCGCATCGGTCGAACGACCGATGTCTGGCGTGCGAGCCGTCCCTACTGTCCTCGACACCGTCGCCGACCAGGACGAACGAGGAGTGGCAGTGAACGGCAAGATCGCAGTGGTGACCGGTGCCGCCGGGGGCATCGGTGCCGTGTTCGCGGACCGGCTGGCGGGGCTCGGCGCGACCGTGGTGCGCGCCGACATCGACCACGACGCCGAGACCGACGACCGGCCGCACCTTGACGTGGCGGATCCCGGCTCGTGGGACCGGCTGCGGGACCTGGTGCACGAGCGGTTCGGGCCGGTGGATCTGCTGGTGAACAACGCCGGCATCAGCGCTCGGACGGACCTGCTCACCACCACCGACGAGGACTTCAGCCGCGTGCTCGCCGTGAACGCCTTCGGCCCCTGGCGGGGCATCAGAACCTTCGCCGACGACCTCGCGCGCACGCGTGGCGTGGTGATCAACGTCGGCTCGATCTACGGGGTCACCACCCCACCCGCCGGCGCGGACACCGTTCCCTCGTCGGTGGCCTACCAGATGAGCAAGGCCGCGGTGCACCAGCTGACCAAGATCGCCGCGGTGGAGCTCGCGCCGCGCGGGATCCGCGTGAACGCGGTGCTGCCCGGGGTGTTCCGCACTCCCCTGCTCGACCACCTCCCGCCGGCGGCGCTGGACGCGCGGATCTCCGGCGCACCGATGTCGCGCCCCGGCGAGGCGGACGAGCTGGCGAACGCGCTCGCGTTCCTCGCCGGCCTCGAGTCCTCGTTCGTCACCGGTGTCCTGCTGCCCGTCGACGGCGGCTACCTGGCGGCTTCCTGACCCCGACCGGCCCCTCCCGAGGAGCGAAGCCCATGACGGCACAACACACCAGACCCGCGGCGACCGGCACCCGGCCCGGGCTCAAGCTCCGCGCGGTCATCTCCGGCAGCGTTGGAAACCTGCTCGAGCAGTACGACAATCTCGTCTACGCCTACTCGACCGTGTACCTCAGCGCCCACTTCTTCGTGGGCGGCTCCACTTCGGCCCTGCTGTCCACATTCGCGGTCTTCGCAGTCGGCTTCCTCGCCCGGCCGCTCGGAACCGTCTTCTTCGGCCACATCGGCGACAAACTGGGCCGGCGGCCCGCGCTGCTCGCGAGCGTGATCCTCATGGGCGCGGCGACCGTCCTCATCGGACTGCTGCCGGGCTACCAGACGATCGGGCTCGCCGCGCCCGTGCTGCTGGTGGTGTTGCGGCTGTTCCAGGGATTCGCCGTGGCCGGCGAGTGGGCGGGATCCGCCGCAATGCTCGTGGAGTACGCCGGCCCGCGGTCGCGGGGCCGCTACGGCAGCCTCAACCAGGTCAGCACCGCGGCCGGCTTCCTGGTCGCCGCGGCCGTGGTCGCCCTGAACTCGCTGTTCTGGAGCGAGCAGGGCATGCTCGATTTCGGCTGGCGGGTGCCGTTCCTGATCGGCGCCGTGACCGCGATCGTCGCGCTGCTGCTGCGGTTCGGCCTCGAGGACACGCCCGCCTACCAGGCGCAGGAGGCGGCGGGCACCACGAGCGACAGCCCGCTGCGACTGGCCTTCCGCACCCAGAAGACCGCGATGGCACGCGGCTTCTTCTTCACCGTGAGCTGGACGGTGGCCTACTTCTTCTTCCTCACCTACCTGCCGACCCATCTGCACAAGCAGGTCGGCCTGGATTCGAGCACGGTCGAGGCGTCGAACATCGTGGGACTCGTCGTGCTGACGGTCGCGATCTTCGGCTTCGGCGTCCTCTCCGACCGGATCGGGCGAAAACCGCTGCTGCTCATCGGTTCCGGCGGGTTCGTGCTCCTCAGCTTTCCGGTCATGTGGCTGTTCCAGACCGGAAGCGTCGCGGGCGTGTACTTCGGCCAGGTGCTGATCGCGCTCGTCCTCGCCGCCTTCTCCGGTCCCGGCCCCGCCGCGCTGGCCGAACTGTTCCCCACCAACGTCCGGTACTCGGCACTGGGCATCGGCTACAACTTCTCCGTCATGGCCTTCGGCGGCACGGCGGGATTCATCGCCACCGCACTGATCGACGTCACGGGCAACGCACTGGTCGTCGCCGCACTCCCGACGGCTGCGGCAGTCATCACCTTCGTCACGGTGTGCTTGATGCCGGAAACCTACCGAACAGAACTGAAGTGAGATCGACGATGAGCGAAGACAGCAATCCACGACTGATCGTCGTGCAGGGCAGCTACCGGCAGATGGGCGAGGACCTCGGCGCGCGCACGGCGGATCTCATCGCGCGCAGCCTGGACACCTACACAGGCCGGTTCCACGACGACGCCGGACTCAGCGACGCGGACATCGACCGCTGGGGACGGGCGTACCTCGACGTCGCCGCCTCCTACTCCCCCGAGATCGCCGCGATGCTCGACGGCATGGCCGCGGGTTCCGGACACCCCGCGCACCGGCTCGCCGCGCTCAACGCCCGCACGGAAATGCTGTACGGCACCGGCTACCGCGACGAAGGGTGCACGTCGCTGTCAGTCCTGCCCCGCTACACGGAGAACGGCCACACCCTGCTCGCCCAGAACTGGGATTGGCATCCCGAACAGGCTGCCGTGACGTTCCTGCTGGCCACCCGCGACGAGACCGGGTTCAGCGTGCTGTCGCTGACCGAGGCGGGCATGCTCGCCAAGAGCGGCCTCAACTCCGCGGGGCTCGGGGTGTGCGCCAACCTGCTGGTGTCCGACCTGGACCGCGGCGGTGCCGGCGTGCCGTACCACTACCTGCTGCGCGGCGCGCTGCAGGCGAAGACGATGTCCAGCGCGCACAAGAAGCTGCTGCCCGTCGAGCGGATCTCCTCCGGCAACGTGCTGCTCGCCGACGCGGGCGGCGAATCCATCGACTTCGAGCTCGCGCCCGGAGTCTTCGGCACCCTTGTTCCCGAAGGCGGCCTGCTCACCCACTCCAACCACTTCCAGGCGCCACTGCCGCTGCACGACCGGAAAGCCGCGACGAGCGCACTCACGCTGCTGCGGCCGGTACGGGCCAGGCACCTGCTCGAACCCGCGCTCGAGGAACGCCGGGTGCGGGTGGCGGACGTCGTGGCGACGCTGCGCGACGAGTGGTCCTATCCGGACGGCATCTGCCGCCACCCCGATCCCGAAGTCCCCGCCGCCGAACGAACCGCCACCGTCTATTCCGTGGTCATGGACCTGACCGACCGGGTGCTGTGGATCGCGCCCGGTCCCCCGAGCAGCCACGGCTACGCGCGTTGGGAGCTGGACACCCTCTTCGACGACCCGCGCGTCGCGCCGTTGGAGTTCCTGCCCGGCACGCAGTCCACACCCGAGGAGGTGTCCGCATGATCCGTGGAACCGTCTGCCTGACCTTCGATTTCGACGCCATCTCGCTCTGGATTGCGCGCGGTCAAACCACGCCTGGCCCGATCTCCCGAGGCGAGTTCGGCGCGTACGCGATCGACCGCATCCTCGCACTGCTGCACCGCACCGAGGTCCCGGCCACGTTCTTCATCCCAGGGCACACGCTGGAGACCTACCCGGCGCAGTGCGCGGCCATCGCCGAGGCGGGTCACGAGATCGCACTGCACGGCTACGCACACGAGCCGGTGACCACTTTGGACAGAGATGCGGAGATGGCCGTGAACCGGCGATCGGCCGAGCTGATCGAAAAGCTGACCGGGCACCCGCCCGCGGGGCACCGCACCCCGAGCTTCGATTTCACCGACAACACGGTCGCGATCCTCACCGAGCTCGGCGTCGAATACGACTCGTCGTTGATGGGCACCGACTTCGAGCCCTACCTCGCGCGGTCCGGTGACCGGTGCGAGGTCGATGGGCCGTTCCGCTTCGGCGGCACCGCACCGGTGGTCGAACTGCCCGTCTCCTGGACGCTGGACGACTACCCGCACCTGGAATTCGTGCGCACGTCGCAGTTCGTGATGCCGGGGCTCCAGGACGCGGAGGCCATGTTCGCCCGTTTCCTCGGCGACGTCCGCTACATGGCGAACACCATCGCGGACGGCGTCACGACCGTGACACTTCACCCGCAAGTCATCGGCCGGGGCGCGCGCATGGTCGCGCTCGAGCAGTTCATCACCGGCTGCCACGAGCTCGGCGTCGCCTTCGAGTCGTGCGTCGACGTCGCCCGGCGGGTCCGCCCCGCTCTGCTGGGAGGGTGAACGTGGCAGCGAAGCGGTCGGTCCTGGTGATCGGAGCGCAGGGAGGCATCGGCCGTGCCGTGACGAGTCGGCTGGAGGCGGCCGGCTGCTCGGTCACGGGCGCGGACCTGCCCGAACTCGACCTCGCCGAGCGGGACGTGGTCGCGACGCACGTGGCGCGGCTGTGGGCCGAGCACGGCGGTTTCGACGCGCTCGTCCACGCGGCGGGCGTCTTCCCCGCAGCGCCGGTGACGGCGAGCGACGAGGATCTGTTCGACCGAGTCATGGCCGTGAACACGCGCTCGGCGCTGAGCGCCGGGGCGCAGTTCGTCCGCGACTGCCTGGCCGAAGGCCGGCCGGGAACGCTGGTATTCGTCAGCAGCGGCGCCGCCGCCCGCGCACGGCCCGGCACCGCGGTCTACGCGGCGTCCAAGGCGGCGCTCGATGCGTTGGTACGCGGCTTCGCACTCGAGCACGGCCGCGACGGGATCCGGTGCTGCGCCGTGGCTCCCGGGTTCGTGGACGTGGCGTCGGCCATCAACCCCGTGCCCCGGTCGTACGTGGAGGAAGTCCGAACGGCCAGCGTCCAGGGCCGGATCGGCCGTCCTGACGACATCGCCGCCGTGATCGCATGGCTGCTCAGCGACGACGCCTCCTGGGTCAACGGGCGCACCGTGCCCGTCGATGGCGGCGATGGCATCGGCTCGGCGACCGCCCCGACGTGGCTCAGCTGAGCACGGGCGGCACCAGCCTCCGGTTGGTGCCGCCCGAGATGCGGTACGCCAAGTGCGGATGGCCGCGCGTGGGGTCGTCGGTGTCGTCGGGGTAGCTGAGCCCGTGTTGACCGCGCCCCACGAACTCGTGCGCTCCGGTCACGCCGAACGATGCCGTCGACCTCAGCTGTTCCCGCACGGCCGCGAAGTCCCACGGCCTGCTGACCCGGCTCCACGCCTGGGCCAGGACGTTGACCATGTCGTAGTGCACCGCCGCGGCCGCGAGTCCCGGATCAGCGCCGAACGCCGCGCGGAACCGCCGCTCGAAACGGTCGCACACGGGACTGTTCACGTTGCCGATCAACGTGGACCACACCAAGCCCTCGCTGAGTTCACCGAACCGCTTGGTGAAACCCGGGGCCACCGGCGACCACGCCGCGTGCACCAGCGCGTGCTCGCGCAGCGCCCCGGCGGTGGAGAGAAATGCGCGCAGTGTCGGCTCGGGAAAGATCGACAAGGACACCGCATCCGGCTCGGCCTGTTCCAGCCGCCGGATGAGGCCGGTGAAGCTCGCGGTGCGGTCCTGAACCGATTCGAGGAACACGAGGTTCCAGCCGGCCTCCGCGGCTTGGCGCTGCACTCGTTCGCAGACACCCGGATCGAACGTGCTCTCCCGCTGGAGCACGGCCAGCCTCCGGCGCCTCGGCCGGAACGAGCCGCTGTCCTCCAGGTACCGGACCGTCCGCAACAAACCCGGCACGTAGGCGGATTCGGTCGAGCAGACCTGGAACACGGCACCGAGACCATCGGGGTCCGCATGCACGTCTTCGGAGAGGGCCGCCCCGGTCATGCTGTGCAGCACCGGCGCTCCAGCAGCTGCCGAGGCCGCGATCGCGGGGCGCGCGAACGGCAGCGGGAAGTTCCCGAGCATGATGGCGTCCACGCCGCGCGCGGTGAGCGCCGTGACCGCGTCCAACAGCCCTTCCGATGTCGCGGCAACGGTCACGTGCTCGACACGGCGGCCCGCGATGCCACCGCGCGCGTTGAGCTCCTGCACCGCGAGTTTCGCACCGCGGCGCATCGCCACGACGTCTCCGCCAGCCGACGGGTTCGCCGGGTACACCGCGCCGAGCAGCGCCGGCCGGGGCCGCGGAGCACGCACTGCCACCCGCGGTGCCGTCACGGGACCACGCAGCACCGCGAGCAGCGGTCCAGGAAGCACCAGATCGGGGCTCGGCAAGGGCGCCACGTAGGCGTCCTCCGCAGCGATCAGCGTCGCCACAAGCGCACGGGAGGTGGCGCCGGTCTTGGCGAACACGTGCTCAAGGTGTGTGGCCACCGTGCGGCGTGTGCAGCCGAGCGCCTCGGCGATCTCCTGGTTTCCCAGCCCGCTGGCAGCGCATGTGGCGACCTGCAGCTCGCGCACGGTCAGCCCGTAAGGGGCCTCGACGTCGACGATATCGAGCCGCGCGACCCGCCGCTGCGTGTCCGGCACGTCGACTGTGACGCGACGCACCCCGCTACCGGCGATGTCGAGGTAGCGCACGAACCCGCCGCCCAACGCGCGTACCGCACGCTTCGCCACGAGCACCAGATCCGGCCGCGCCTCGAAGAACGCCGCATCGCTGCCGCTCCCGCGCCCGGATTCCGGTTGCAGCCACCGCCGCGCGCCATTGAACGGGATCATGTCGTCCACTGGTACCACCACCGGTGCCTCCCTCCGTCGCCAACACCACGCCAACGGATCCGTCCTGGCAGGGGAAGTATCCCACCCTGCTCGGGACCAGATACCAGCGAATCTCGGTGGGCGTGCGTGGTGTCGGTGCGAGGGACTGAGTCCCGATCATCCCGACGGCCGCACTGGATCATCGTCCACCCAAGACGATCACTGGACGCAAGCGCCCACGATCAGCACACCCGGAATTAAGCCGACGTGGTCTCAGCGATCGGAGGAATGACGAGTTCCCCGCCGGGCGGGACAGCGTGCACGCGTGCCGCCTGGGGGCTACCTCGCAGTAACTGCCGCGCCGAGCATGGGCGCTAGCTTGTTGGCCTCGGCGACGGCGGCGTTCCAACTGAACTCGTTGTTGTCGCTAAAGTAGTAGTAGGTGGCGCCGTTCGGCATCATCGCGACCGTGATGCCGCCGTACCCCGACATGAACGGTACGTAGAAGGGGCTGGTGTAGGCGGGGTTGTCGGCGGGGGTGAACTCCTGGCCCCAGAAGCCGTTCTGGTACTTCATGGGCTTGGCACCGGTGGTGGTCATGCCCCGGGCCTCCGGGTCGCGTTGCATGGTGGCCGCGAGCAGTGCCGGGTCGAGTATCTGCGTTCCGTTGACGGCGCCGTGGTCGTTGTTGAGGAACTTGGCGAACCGGGCGACGGAGTCCTGCGTCCAGAACATGCCGTACCCGCCGAAGGGTGCTCCGCCGGGGCTGTTGTCGGTGCGGGAGGAGACGAGCGAGTCGGGCCCGACGCCGACGGGTTCGAGCACGTCGTCACGGAGCATGTCGAAGATGTCGGCGTCCGAACCGGCCTTGTCCTGCAGGTAGTTGTTCATCGCGCGGGTGGCGAGGAAGGTGTCCGAGGTGTGGTAGACCCACTGGCTGCCGGGGCTGGCCTTACGCGGGAAGGACAGGGCGAGTCGCATCTTGTCGGCGTAGGGCTCGGCTGCGAAGAAGTCCGCCATGATGGGGCCCGATTCGTCGGTCTCGTAGCCGGGCGAAGTGTAGTTCTCGGTGGCCATGTCGAGAGTGTGGTCGAGGGTGACGCCGCTCCAGGCGGTGTTGCCGGCGGTCTCGGGGATTCGGTCGGAGAGCATCTCCTGGGCCACGGCAGGGCCGTAGCGCTCCGCCAGACGCAGCATGGCTGTTCCCGCGAACGCCGACTTCGCGGTCGAGTACGAAGGCAACAGCATCTGGCCGCAGTACGGGTACTCCCCTTGCCGGGTCCGGCAGTTGCCCACGTAGTGCGCTCCGCCGGAGTAGAAGCCGAAGGTGCTCAGCGCGGACGGCGTGATGCCGGCGCCGAACTTCGAGACATCCACCCCACTTCCCGGGTAGTCGGTCGCCAGCGCCGAGATGGGCTTGGTCGGGAGCCGGCCACCCACTTCGAAGGCGTACGCATCGCGCAGATTCTCGGCGCCGTCGACGGGGCCGGGCCGGTAGTCGGCCGGAACCTGTCCCCACATGTCGAACTGGAAGTACTCGCAGGTCTCCGTGGTGATCTGGTAGCGGACTTCGGAGATCGATGTGGCGTCGAAGAGGAACGTCAGGGCGCCGTTGTGCACGCAGTTGGCGTTGCGCTCGACGAGCGCCCTGGCCGGCGTGGCCTACCTGCATATTGCCGCCGACCAGGACGTGCGCAGCCTGACCGGAGCGGCTGAGGACGAGTACGGTCGGCTGTTCACTACTGAGCTTCGTGTTTTAGAGTGACAGTCCGGTGTGTTGAAGGAATGAGTAGGGCAGGTGCTCGGTTGCGCGGACGCGGTCGATGCCGTGTTG
>NZ_JBFAKG010000136.1:0-20857 GCF_040655595.1 Saccharopolyspora sp. NPDC050389 | reverse complement strand
CACCGACAGCCCCGTGAACGTCGGTATCCACCCCGGCTGCTCAACCCCGATCACCTGCACCAGTACATGATCCACTACCGCCCAGACCCGCGATTACGGGACAGGCTTTAGAGAGTCTCACCTTCGAGACCGCCCGGGGGGCACGAGCAACTCATATGGTATGACAGGCAACGCAAGCTATCTCGGCAGTGTCCGGTTCGACCGTTACAACGACGTGAAATCTAGACCGCGCCGAGAAAATCGAGATCTTGTTGCGCACGTGTCCTTTCCGGAATCGGCCGCCGTTTCCAACGGCGTCTAATCGACGATCTATCGGGACCGCGCAGCGGTCGAACCGTGCGCACCACCAAGGGTTCATCCAGGTGCCCCAAGGGGCAACGTCGAGCTGAACGAGGCTGCCTGAATGTTCGCAGTCCAGTGCCCGTTTGCGCCTCTCGCCCTGCCCCAGGTGGGGGTGTTGGCGCGTCTGAGTGGCCAGCGGTGCTTGGAGTACGGGAGGACTGTGAGACAGTCATGCGCCCCCGAGGACTTCTGGGACTGTCAACCGGGGTTCGGCGAGGGCCAGGCGAACGACGAGGTTGAGTAGGGGCACCGCCGCACCCGGGGCTGGCTTCGAAGTGACTGAGCCCGGGTCGCCGAGTCCACTGTTGTCGTTGCTACGGCGGTCTCGCCGCAACCGTCACAGGCGACCGCCAGCATGTGCGCTAGGCCCCGTGGTTCTGGGCTCATCCGGAAAGCACGCCAGCGCCAGCAATTCGTTTGCCAGCAAAAGTGCAGAAACACGCACCGCGCGGGAGGGAGAAGATTCTTCCCGCACTGTACGCAAGCCGTCGGCGAGGCCGGATCCGCCCTCGCCGGCTCGGCGGGTGTGGCCTTCATCCTGAGCGGGGACCAGGGGCGTGCGGTGTCTACTCCGGAAGGGTTTGTGCCACCTTCAAGCCGTGATGGGAGAGATGAGTTGTAAGGATCTGGGCCAGGACGCTGGCCGCGTCGTCGGTGTTCAGCAGACGGTCGGCCTCCGTATCCCCCGAGAGGAAGGCGAAGTGCCCGGGCAGAACGATGGCCCGGGTGAAGAAATCGCACAAGACGTCGAAGAACTCTTGATCTGAGCGATCGGGAACGGTCTTGCCAGCGCCGTCAGGCCAGCTTCCACGATCGTGTTGATGTATCGTCGGCGTGCGTTTCTCTGGTGTCGAGCCTCGCTGGAGGCACTCTCCTCGGTTACCTCCACCACTCGAAACCTGCTGGGGTCGCTGCCGGAGCCGCTACTCGGCCACTGGTCCGCTTCGCGGGCCTTCAGCAGGGCATCCTCCATCAAACCCGCGTGAACATGGTTCACGCGGGTGATCGCCTCATCGATGCTTTCCAGTTCGACCCGGTAGCGCGGCAGGTCGCTTTCCTGGACCTCGTGCGCTTCCTCCCGTCATGCGGTTCCGGTCATCGATCCAGGACTCTTCGGTACCGAAGGCCCGTTCGCGTTCTGATTCGATGGTGACTCACTCATTCGCTCTCCTCGGATGGCCGCTATGGATTCCGCCAGCCTCCCTGCTGTGCCGACAAACGAAGATCAGGCGTTGGCCTGTCACAGCGTAGTGCCAGCCAGGTGCGAGGGGCCGATTGCCGAGGAACCCGAATATGAGCGAGCCGGCCAAGGCCGCCAGGTGGTCCCGCTGAACACGCGGTGCCGGGCGCTGCGTTATTGCTGGCCGTTGGCCGCGTGGCTGACGGCCTCGACAGGGCGCCTGGAGCTCGAGTTCGCCTGCACGGGAACCGACAGCTCCGTGTCGGCGATGAACTGGTCCAGTTCCTCCTGCTTGATGCCGTAGCAATGCTCGGGCGCGGGGAAGGCACTGCGGCGGACTTCGTCGGCGTACTCGCTCACCGCATCGGTCATCGCGGACCGCATGTTGGCCCACCGCTTGGCGAACTTGGGCTGGAAGCCGTCGAAGATGCCCAGCAAGTCGTGGTAGACGAGCACTTGGCCGTCGGTGTCCGGACCCGCACCAATCCCGATCACCGGTATCTTCATGTGCGGCATGATGGCCTTGGTGACTTTGGCCGGAACCGCTTCGAAGACGATGGAGAAGCAACCAGCGGCTTGGAGACGTAGGGCATCGTCCAGCACCGATCGTGCTCGTTCGGCGGTGACGCCCTGGGCGCGGAACCCGCCCAGGGCCGTCGCGGTTTGCGGGGTCAGCCCGATGTGGCCCATGACCGGGATGCCGGCGCGGACGATCGCCCTCGCCCGCTCCGCCGACTCGCCGCCGCCCTCGAGCTTGACGACGTCGCAGCCGCCTTCCTTGACGAATCGAATCGCGGTGCTCACTGCCTGCTCGTTGGACACCTCGTAGGAACCGAAAGGCAGGTCGCCGACCAGCAGCGGGGTTTTCAGACCTCTGCGAACCGCCGCGGTCAGCATGATCATCTCTTCGATCGAGACCGGAACCGTCGTGGGATAGCCGAGCACGGTCATGGCGGCCGAATCGCCGACGAGGACCATGTCGACGCCAGCGGAATCGACCACCTGGGCGCTCGGGTAGTCGTAGGCCGTGATCATTACGATCCGTTCACCGCGGTGGCGTAGGTCGGCCAGTGCGTTCACCGTGACGGGTTTGCGGCTGGCTCCGGACTTGCCTTCAGGCTGGGGGTACGTGGACATCGCTCTACTCTCCTAGTCGTTCTTCCCGGCACGCTGGCCCGGACTCATTTCTGCACTGTCCGATTGAATGCCAAGTCTCTGGTTGCCTCGACGAGCGCGTCGAACAAGAACAGCGATTGCGGGCAGCGCTGTCCAACCGCGAATCGCTGGAGCGCCACGGTTTTCTCGTCGCCGCGAGCGATGGGCCCCGTCAACGCACGCGAGGCGCCGAGTTCCCCCCAGTTCCGAAAAGCCGTTTCCACCAACGGAAGGAATGCCCCGCGATCTACTCCCGCGGTAGCGGCCATGTCCTCGGCCAGGCCCAGCACCGTGACGAGGAAATTCGCGGCGACCGATGCCGCAGCGTGGTAGGCGGCGCGGTCGCCCTCCGCGACCGCGATAGGGCGCATGCCCAGGCTCATGGCCAACTTTCGTGCCACTTCTGACCCCAGCTGGGTAGTACCGGCGATCGCTGCAGCGCAACCGTCGAAGCTGGCAGGCGCGGCTCGTGTGATCGTCATCAGTGGATGCAGGGAGAATCCCTCGTGCTCACCCAGAACTCCGAGGCCGGTGGCGCCCGAGCAGTGTCCGACCACGATTCCCAGTCGCAACCGTGCCGCGACATCTGCGATAGCACCGTCCGGAACGCAAAGCAGGACCACGGGGGCATTCCCGACATCCGGATCACGCCCCAACGGGCCGACGATCTCCGTTCCCGCGTCGCGCAACGAACGTGCCAACGCGGTGCCCATCCGTCCCTGGCCGACGATTGCGACCGGGCCCTCCGGCAGATCTCGCGAGAGATGATCCATAGGTACCACCGAGTTCCTCATGATCATTGCCCTCCGCGAGCCCGGCCCGCCAATGGAAAACTCCTGACGGTTACGCGTCGCGTTGAGGTGACCGCGTCCATCAACTTCCCCATCAAGAACAATGCTGTTCCCTGACGGAACTTTGCCGAGATTGCCAGGTCTAGGAGTCCTCGTGCTTTAGGGACCGGCCGAGATTGAGACACTCCGGAATATGCCACTTAGCCTGGCGATCTGTCAGCGCCTCTTGCCCGTTCGTACCGACGCGAGTGGCCAAAGAGGAAGGCAGCCATCGGACACGCCAGCCAACGGTGACAACGCCGCCCGAAGCGCTAAGGCCACGGGGGATGAGCGTCTTCAAGGGCTACGCCAGTCCGGAACGACCCCCGCACTTCGGGTGGGCTCAACGGAGCAACGATAACCCTACGGCCACTGCCCGAGGCCGGCGGCGAGACTCGTTCCCTTGGTCAAGCCGCCGGCACCGCAGGACGGGATCGCGTCATGTCAATCCACCGGACCCACCTACATTTCCAGAGTGAGAGTGGCGGTCACGCCAACAGCAGTTGACCACCAGGCAATTCCAGGGGAACGCCCAGGTCGAGCGCTGCCGTGGCCAGGCAGGCGTAGGGAACGCTGCGCAAAACGCCGAGTGCCGCGCCGATGGAGGAGCTGGCGGAGGCGGCTTGAGCCCAAGTCCCCCTGCCCGCTCTCGTCGACGTCACCCGCCGGGAGCGATCATGACCACCTGGTGGTCTCCGGGCCGTCCGGTGAGGGCGTCCATCATCGCTGAGACCGGTCCGGAGTCCAGGGGGACGACGTCGGTGATGATCCGCTCGACCGGGACACGGCCGCCTCCGAGAAGATCCAAGGCCGCCTCGAAGGCGCCTCTGTTCTGGGCGAAGCTGCCCACGATCCGGATCTCCTTGGTGATGAGGGCGACCGAGTCCAGTTCCGCGGGCCGCTCGTTCACTCCGAGTGCGACGACCGTTCCCCGTGTCCGCACGCGTCGGGCCGCGTCCGCGAGCGCAGTCACCGAGCCCACGCACTCGAACACCACGTCTGCGTCCGGGCCCTGCTCATCGACGTCCACGGCGGTGATCCCGGTCGCGGTCAGGCGTGCGCGCCGTACGGGGTGCGGTTCCACCACCCGCACGTCCTCGACTCCCCGTAGCCGCAGCACGTGTGCCAGCAGGAAGCCGACCGTGCCGCCTCCGAGGACCGTGACAGTATCCGCTGCCGAAATTCCGGAGCGGTCGGCCGCGTGGACAGCGCAGGACAGCGGTTCCGTCAGCGCCGCGTGCTCCAGCGAAACACCGTCCGGCACCGCGTACACCGTGTGCTCGGGGACGACGACGGCTTCGGCGTAGCCGCCGGGGCGTGTGCCCAGGCCGAGGGAACTCAGCCGCCAGGGCTGTACAGGGCACAGGTGGTTGTCGCCTAGCCGGCAGTCGTCGCAGTCCCCGCAGCCCGCTTTCGGCCACACCACCACGGCCTGCCCCGCCGTCAGCCGCTCCCCGCCCGGTGCGGCGACGTGCCCGGAGATTTCGTGTCCGAGAACCGCGCCGGCCGGGACGAGGTGCGGCATCGCCCGCAGGTGCAGGTCGGAACCGCAGATGGCGCAGAACGCTACGTCCACGCGTACCCAGCCGGGCTCCAGCTCGCGTTCCTCGACCTCCGCGAGGTGCAGCCCGCGCTCCTCGGTGATGACCAGTGTCCTCAATTTTCCTCCACAGTCTTCTCAGCGTCCAGGAAAGCCCGGATCCGGGCGACCAGGACGTCCGGCTGCTCCTCGGCCGGGAAATGCCCGCAGGAGGCGATTTGCGCCCCCTCAAGCCGGGTGGCGTAGTCCCGCCACAGGTCGAGTACGGGCAGTGACCCCACCAGCCCTTCGGCGCCCCACGCCACGTGCACGGGCATTGTCAGGCGGCGGCCCGCAGCCGCGTCGGCCTCGTCGGCTTCCAGATCCTCATGGCGAGCGGCGCGGTAGTCGTCGAAGCTCGCGCGAAGCGCCCCGGGCTGTGCGTACGCTTCCGCGTAGTGCCGCAGGTCCGCCTCAGTGAACGCCTCGCGCCGGAATGCTCCGGCGGCCAGCATGAACCGGACGTACTCCCCGCCTTTTCCTTCGGTGAGGAACTCGGGGAGGTCGGGGACGAGGTGGAAGAGCCAGTGCCAGTACGCGGCCCCGACCCGTGCGTCCATGTGCCGCCACATTTCCAGCGTCGGTACGACGCTGAGCAGCATCAGGCGGCTGATCTCGTGCGGCCGCTCCAGTCCCCACCGGTGGGCCACGCGTGCGCCCCGGTCGTGCCCGACCACAACAGCCTGCGTGTATCCCAGCTCATGCATGAGTCCGCTCATGTCGGCGGACATGGTCCGCTTGTCGTAGCCGCCTCGGGGCCGGCTGGAAGCCCCGTATCCGCGCAGATCCGGCGCGACCACCGTATGGTCCCGCGCGAGGACGGGCAGAACGCGGCGCCAGGCGTAGCTGGTCTGCGGCCATCCGTGGAGGAACAGGATCAGCGGACCCTCTCCAGCGCGCCGTACATGGAACCGCAAACCGTCCACCGTCCGCGTCTCTTCCCGCACATGCATCGCCACGGCGGTTTACCTCCCGTCCGCTGGGACGGGAATTCCTGCGGTCCGCGGCGCGGGGAGGGGAACTTCTACGGCCCGCGCTGGGGACGTGAATTCCGTCAGGTAGCCGTCGTCGACCAGGGGGGCGGTGACGAGTTCGGGCAGGGGCGCGAGCAACTCGGCCAGGAGGCCGATCTTCTCCCTGTCGGCCGACACAGGCCGCTGCGGTTCCCCCAGCCGGTGTGCGGCGAAATCGGCTACCAGGTCGTCCATGATCTGCTGCGGCACCTGCGGGTCGGCGTCGTGCTCGCTCAGGATGAGGTCGAGCATGCGGGCGTGAACGAGCGCGACGGCCTCGTCATGGGTGAACGATCCGCCCGGACGGCTGCGCCACGCCTCGGTCAGTTCCCTTTCGACCCGCTCGGGCAGTGTCCCAGGCGGGTGTGAGGCGAACCGGTCCGAACGCAGAGCAGCGCGCGCCACTTGGTAGGCCATCACGGAGTTGTCGCCCGCGAAGGTCACATTGACCTCGAAGTCGGTCCGCAGGGTGACGATCTGGTTGTGGCAGTGGAACCCCTGCGACCCGCACATCTCGCGGGACGCGGCCAGGACGTCCAGGACCAGCCAGGAGCCGCATTTTCCGGTCGCGGTGAGCAGGTGCATGTTTTTACGGCCGGGGTCGGTGTGCCAGTCGCGTTCGACGCCCCTGACGACGGCGCGTTCCAGCAGGCGCAGCGCGAGGCAGCGCAGCTGGACCGGATACAGGCGGTCCAGGAACAGCGGCTCGTCCCGGAGGACCTTGCGGGTAGGCGTGCGGCGGGTTTCGCGGTGACCGGCGAACCGCCAGGTGAGGTGAGCTGCGAGTTCGGCGGCTCGCGCTCCGGCGCTGAGCGGGAAGATGCGTTCCTGGACGAAGGTCTCGATGGATTTCACGAAGCGGGCGCCGGCATCGGGAAGGGTGCTGGAAAAACGTCCGTCCGCGTCGATGCGCGAGTACCGCCCCATCAGCGCCTCGCGGGGGAGCCGGACCCCGGCGAAGCGGGCACCGCCGACCTGGTTGGCCTGGATACCTCCCTTCGGGTCGCACGACAGGATCGTGATACCCGGCAGGGGAGGACCGTTCTCCTCGTCCCGCAGCGGGACACGGAACCAGTGGTGGCCGACGTCTTCGCCGTCGATGACAAGGCGGGCCAGGACCATGCCGACGGTCGCGGCGTGTTTGATGTTTCCGATCCAGAACTTGCAGGCGGCGTCCGTGGGGGTGTCGAGCGTGAAACTCTGCTCCTCACGATTCCAGGAGACCGTCGTGCGGATCTCCCGCAGGTTGGTACCGCCGCCGATCTCCGTGCAGCAGAACGCGTAGACCTGGTGCATCCGCGTGATTTCGTCGTGGTATCGGGCGACCTGCTCAGGGGTGCCGTGGTTGAACAGCGCGCTCCCCGCGATGAGGTGATCGGTGATGGTCGAGGTGAGCGCGAAATCGAAGGCGCCCGTCAGGCCCATCACCTCGCACATGGACCGGAACGCGTGCTCCCGGGACTGGCCCATCCACATGTCGTTGTCGACGAGCCCCTCCCGGAAGATCGCTTTCATCCGGTCGATGGTCAGGTCCATGTACTCCCGCAAGGGCAGATCGTCACGCAGTCGCGGATCGAACAACTCCTGCCGCAGCAGGTCACGCATCGTCCGCCGGTAGGCGGAGACGTCCTGCGCCACGTCCAGGGCAGTCAACCGCTCCGCCTCCGTGGCATGGGCATGGGTTAAGAGAGGTTGCCCATTGGGGACTGAAGTTGCGGCCATGTGATCGAAATCCTCTCGATTCGTGGGCATCGCGCATTTTCAAAGGGGACTGTGCTAGTTGGGCAGGGCCCATCTAGCGGCCGTTCACCCACGGTGGCGGGAAAGCTGGGCCCAGCAAGACACACAGTTGGGCGGCCAAGAGGAACAAATCGGCACGGAAAAACCTCAAGGGTTCCGTGATTATCCAGTAAGGTGCATGGTCGAACTCATTTCTGCGCTACCCGGCAGCCGCCAGGTCTCTTGGTGCTTCGGCCAGGGCGTCAAACGCTCCCAACAAGTGCGGGTACTTGTCACTTCGTCGCTCCCGCCTACAAGCGTCGTCGCGATCGGAGTAACGAAAACCTCCTACATATCTCAGCTTCTGTCACACCTAGTTGCCCGAACGGCACATCATCCGGTGTCCTAACGGGCACGCCCCGCGACCTTGCTCCCAGACTTGCGCGAAAGTCAGTGGGCAAGTGGAAGGACGAGCAATGGAACTCTTCGCGCAAGGGCTCTTCGCCCCGGAATGCCCGGTGATCTTGGACAACGGTGACGTCTTGGTGGTGGAGATGCGGCGGGACCGCAGCGCCGTCACTCGTGTAGATGCGGAAACACGGGAACTGCGTGCTATTACGCTGACTGGAGGGTTCCCCAACGGACTGCTTCGTGATGCGCAAGGCAAGCTGTGGGTCGGCGAAGCGCACGAGCACGCGCTCATCCGCTACGACGCAGAGGGCAACGAGGAAGCACGCATTACGAATTGTGGGGACGAGCTTTTCCGCTGGCCCAACGACCACGTCATCGGCCGTGACGGTGCGATCTACATGACCGACTCCGGCGCGTGGGAGCACGAAGTGCTCGACCCCGTGAAGATGACCCTCAAGCCTGGTTGGTCTGACTATCCGTTCGATGGCCGGGTGTACCGGATTGATCGGGCGACGTTGGACGTGACGCGGATCGACAACGGCATTCGGTTCGCCAACGGTATTGCCTTCGACCGCCACGACCGGCTCTACGTGGCCGAGACCATTGGCGGGAATATCTACCGTTACGAGGTTTTCGGCGCCAATCCGCGACGCGAGTTGTTCGGCAATGTTTGGGACGGTGTGGCGCCCGACGGTTTCATTGGCCCGGACGGCATGAAATTCGGTGCAGACGGGCGCCTTTACTGCACGGTGATGGGTGCCGGGCACATCGTCGTCTTCGACGAGGCCGGCACGGTGGTGGAGCGTATCGAGACGAAGGGCAAGGCGCCGACGAACATCGCGTTCACCGAAGACGGACGGCACAAGATGTTCGTCACTGAGATCGCCAACGGCGCGATCGAGGTGCATGACGTCCCGTGCGATGGTTTACCCATCTATCGGGACTCGGTCGTCATCCCAGCTCAAAGGGACATCTCGCCCTCTCGCCACCGGGCGGAGACCAGCTCCGTGTGATCGGTGCTGGTGGTCCCGGGGAGCGGTCCGGTGTCGATCAGCTCCTGACGGCGCCAGTTGTCGATCGTCTGGACGCTGAAGCGGATTCGCGAGCGTGCCCCTTCTTATGTGACCAATACGCGGCGAATGGGCTGTCCTCGCCAGGAAACGTCTGAGAACCCGCGGCGGTGCAAGTTGCCAGGATGGGCCAAGCGGCTTCGCTGCTTCAAAGACAAAACCGCCAACAGGCTCTAAGCGTTGTGTCCAGCCGAGGGAGAAGGAAGAGACATGCCGGCAATCCGATTGGCAGCGCTGGGCGACAGCTTCGTCGAGGGCCGTGGCGATCCCGGCCTCGATGGCCCGTTCCACGGCTGGGTGCCCCGGCTGGCCGACCAGCTCGGGATACCGCGCCGGGGCGTGCTGAACCTGGGGGTGTATCAGGCGACCACCCAGGACGTCGTCGACGGGCAGCTTCCGGCCGTGCTGGCGAGAAAGCCCCCGATGATCGTCGTGAACGTCGGGGTCAACGATCTCGTCAGCGACTATGATCCCGAGCGGTTCCGGCGTAACCTGGGGACGATCTATTCGAGTCTTCGCGGCATGGACACCACGGTGTTCACCGCGTCCTATCCCGACATCCCGAAGAACCTGGCTGTTCCCGACGCTTTCCGGAGCCTGCTGCGGGACCGGTTCGCCGAGGCGAACTCTGTCCTGCGGGAGATCACCGTCGCGACCGGGACGCTCTGCCTGGACCTGACAGCGATGCCCGGTTGGGCTGAGGCGCGGGTGTGGGCGGCGGACGGAATACATCCCAACGCCGCGGGTCACCAGCTTTTTGCCGACCAGCTGACCGAATTCGCCGCGCGGGCGACGGGTCTGGTGCAGCCCGCCCTGCTCGTCGGTGGGTAACCGCGCGACCAGAGATCTGCCTGTCCCACATTCCGCGACCGAGCCGACGAAGTCCCGGTGGCCCGAACCTAAACCTTGCCCGACGGCGGCACCTGTCTTCGTGCTGCCCACCCACCGAAACGACTTTGTGAGGAAGAACGTGAGCGAGGGGACGAATCCGATGGACCGGGACTTGACCGACCGGCGGCTGGCGAACAATCCCATTGCCATCGTGGGCATGGCGGGTCTATTCCCGATGGCGCGCAACTACCGCGAGTTCTGGCAGAACATCGTCGACGGCACGGACTGCACCGAGGAGGTGCCGGAATCCCGTTGGCGCCTTGAGGACTACTACGACCCCGACCCGTCGGTGCCGGACAAGACCTATTCGCACCGCGGCGGTTTCGTCCCGGACGTGGATTTCAGCCCGCTGGAGTGGGGGCTGCCGCCCAACCAGCTTGATATCACCAGCACGATGCAGCTGCTGAGTCTCGGCGTCGCCCGTGACCTCCTCCGGCACAGCGGGGCGGTGGGCTCGGCGTGGTACGACGCGTCCACCACGGGCTGCGTCCTGGGCACGACCGGATCGGTGCCGCTGGTGCACCCGCTGGCCGCCCGGCTGTCCACCCCGGTGCTCAAGGAGGTCGTGCGCAGCTGCGGGCTGACCACCGAGGACGCGGAGCAGATCGCGGAGAAGTACGCCCAGGCATTCACCCGGTGGGAAGAGACCACCTTCCCGGGGCTGCTCGCCAACGTCGTCGCCGGGCGCGTCGCGAACCGCCTCGGTCTGGGCGGCATGAACTCCACTGTGGACGCCGCGTGCGCCGCGTCGCTGTCGGCGGTCCGGGTGGCCATCGCCGAACTGGTGGACGGCCGCGCGGACATGATGATCACCGGCGGGGTGGACACCGACAACTCCATCTTCGGGTTCATGTGCTTCAGCAAGACCCAGGCCCTGTCGCGCAGCAGCAAGATCAGCCCGTTCTCGGACGCCGCGGATGGGACGCTGCTCGGCGAAGGTGTGGGCATGCTCGCGCTGCGGCGGCTCTCCGACGCCGAGCGGGACGGCAACCGGATCTATGCGGTGATCCGCGGCCTCGGTTCCTCCAGCGACGGCCGGTCGAACAGCATCTACGCCCCGCTGGCGAAGGGGCAGCGGGTGGCGCTGGACCGCGCCTACGTGGACGCGGACTGCTCACCCGCCTCGGTCGAGCTGTTCGAGGCCCACGCCACCGGAACGCCGGTCGGCGACCGCACCGAGCTGACCGCACTGGGCGGCCTGCTGCGCGAGTCGTCGGAGGAGCAGCACTTCGCCGCGCTGGGAAGCGTCAAGTCCCAGATCGGCCACACCAAGGGCGCGGCGGGCACCGCGAGCCTGATGAAGCTCGCGCTGAGCCTCTACAACAAGACGCTGCCGCCCACCATCAATGTCGAGCGCACCAACCCGTCGGTCGACTTCTCCGGCGCGCCGTTCTACGTCAACGTCAAGACCCGCCCGTGGATCCGCGACCCGCACCGCCCGGTGCGTCGCGCCGCCGCCTCGGCGATGGGCTTTGGTGGCACCAACTTCCACTTCGTGCTGGAGGAACACACGCAGGACCGCTCGGAGATCGAGATGCTGCACCGCGCCGCGCGCGCATACCTCTGGCATGCCGAGACCCCGCACGAGCTGCTGGAACTGGTCCGGTCGGACGCTCCGTCGCAGGACGGTGGTCCGATTCCGGCGGCCCACGCCCGGATCGGTTTCGTCGCCGCGGACGAGGCGACCGCACAGGAACTGAGGGACCTGGCCGCCGAGCAACTCGCGGGCGCGCTGGACGCGGAGCACTGGACGCACCCGAGGGGTGTCTTCTACCGCATGCGGGCACAGCCGGACCTCAAGGTCGGTGCGCTGTTCGCGGGCCAGGGTAGCCAGTACCTCGATATGGGCCTGGAAGCCGCGCTGAACAACCCTGCGGTCGGCGCGGCCTTCGACGCCGCGAACGCCTCGTTCGACGGGGCGAGCACGCGGCTGGCGCAGGTCGTCTACCCGCCCACGCTGCTGGACGCCGAGCTCCGGCAGGAACAGGAAGCCGCGCTGCGCAAGACCGAGCACGCCCAGCCGGCGATCGGTGCGCTGTCGGCCGGCCAGTTCCGCTACCTGTCTTCGCTGGGCCTGGAGTGCTCCGGCTTCCTGGGGCACAGCTTCGGTGAGCTGACCGCCCTGTGGGCGTCGGGCGCGATCGCCGACGCCGATTTCTTCCGGCTCGCGCGGGCGCGCGGGGAGGCGATGGCTCCGCCTGCCGACGAACCGGGCGCCGACCCCGGCACGATGGCGGCGGTGCAGGCCGGCCGGGAGCAGGTCACCGAGATGCTGGCGGACTTCCCGGACGTCGTGGTGTGCAACAACAACGCGCCGGACCAGGTGGTCGTGGGCGGCCCCACTGCCGACGTGGATGCCTTCGTCGTCGCGTGCGCCAAGCGGGAGCTGCCCGCCCGCCTGCTGCCGGTGGCGGCGGCCTTCCATACCTCGCACGTCGCACACGCGGTCGAGAAGTTCCGGCCGGTCGTCGCGTCCGTCCGGATCGGCGAGCCGAGCGCCCCGGTCTACGCCAACAGCCCGGCTGCGAAGTATGGCGCGGACCCGGACAGCAACGCCGAAACGCTGGTGCGTCAGCTGCTCGAGCCCGTCGAGTTCGCCGAAGCCGTGGAGTCGATGTACGTCGATGGCTGCACGGTGTTCGTCGAGTTCGGCCCGAAGCAGGTGCTGACCCAGCTGGTGCGGCGCACGCTCGCCGACGAGCCGGTCGTCACGATCCCCACCGACGGCGGGCCGCTGGGCGACAGCGACCTCTCGCTGAAGCAGGCGGCCGTGCGGCTGGCGGTGCTCGGTGTGCCGCTGAACGGCATCAACGGCCACCTCGCCGCCGACTTCGAAGAGGTCACGCCGACCGGGATGACCGTGCCGATTTCCGCCGCCGAACACGTGCCCGCTGAGCGCCGCGCCGCCTACGAGGCCGGTTTGGCCGACGGTTTCGAGGTTTCCGCACTCAGCCGGGCGGCCACCACGCCCGCAACCGAGATCCAGTCCATGTCCACTGTGGACGAGTTCGTGCGTGAGAGGGACCAGATGAACGAGCCGCAGGCCGCCGCACCCATCACCAACGGGCAGGCCCAGTCGACGCCCGCCTACCAGGCTCCCGCGGCCATTCCGGATGGCGACGACGCGGTGCGTCAGCACGTCGCGCTGCACACGCAGTACCTGGACGGGCAGCTTCAGGTCGCCGAGGCCCTGACCGGGCTGCTGCGCGACCACCGGCAGTGGGACCGCCCGGACTCGCGGCTGCCGGAGGTCGTGGAGAGCGTGAAGAACCAGAGCATCGCGATCTCGCAAGCACACGCCCGGGCCAATGAGGTGCTGGCGGAGCTCGCCACCCTCGAACAGGGCGGGCAGCGCTCCTCCGAGGCCCGGGCGGCGGTGTTCACCGAAGCCACTACCGTGCAGGCCCCCACCCAGCGGGCGCTGACCACCCGGCCGGCACCGGAACAGCTCCCGGCCGTTCCCGAGCCGCAGCCGGCCGTGCCGGCGCCCGCCTCGCCCGGATCTCCTGCGGTGCAGGAGGAATCGAATCCTGAGCCGGTCGTGGAGGCAGCGGTTCCCGCCTCGGGTGGGGTCGATGTGGCGTCGGTGAGGTCGGCGTTGTTGGAGGTGGTGTCGGAGAAGACGGGTTATCCGGTGGAGATGGTGGATCCGGGGATGGATCTGGAGTCGGATCTGGGGGTGGATTCGATCAAGCGGGTGCAGATCTTGGGGGTGTTGCAGGAGCGGTTTCCTGGGTTGCCTGTGGTGGGTCCGGAGCAGCTGGGGGAGCTGCGGACGGTGGATCAGATCTCCGGTTTCCTGGTGGCCGACGCGGGTGATGCGGCCCCAAAAGCGCCGGCCCGCTGAGGGACGGGGCCGCGCCCGCCGAGGGCCCGGTGCCCACACCTCGGCACAAGGTGGAGCTGGTTCCGCTTCCCGGACGTGATCTGCTCGGTGACGCCTACGCCGCCGAGCCCGTGGCCGTGGTGGTCGACCGCGGCGGCGACGACGCCGATGCGGTCGTCAGCGGGCTGCAGGCGCGCGGGTGGACCGTGCGCCGCGTGGACCTCAGCGGTTCGCCGGCCGTGTTCGACGGCGAGACCACCGAACTGGAAAGTGTTCTGGCACAACGCCTTCAGGGTCGCGTGGACCTGTGCGTGAGCCTGCTGGACTGCGACACGTGGGACGCCGGCGTCCGGCAGGTCGCGGAGACGATCCTGGTGGCCAAGCACGCGCACGCCGCGCTCACCGAAACCGCCGAAGCGGGGTCGAGGGCGGGCTTCGTCACGGTGACCCGGCTCGACGGCGGTCTCGGACTCCGGGGCAGGCGCCCCGCCGCGGAGGCGCTGGCCGGTGGCGTCGGCGGTGTGGTCAAGACGCTGGCCCGCGAGGCAACCGGCGTGTTCTGCCGGGCACTCGACGTCGACCCGGACGTGGACCGCGACGACTTCGTCGCCGCGCTGCTCGGGGAAATCGCCGACGCTGCCACCGACACCGCCGAAGTCGGCGTCGACGTCGCCGGAGCCCGGTGGACGGTCGTGCCCGGCGAGTTCCGGTTCGCCGTCGCGCAGCGCGAGGAGATCGGCGGCGACGTCCCGGACATCGGCGTCGACGCCGGGGACACGCTGGTCGTCACCGGGGGAGCCAGGGGAGTCACGGCCCTGTGCGTCCGTGCGCTGGCGCAGCACACGGAGGCGGCGTTCGTCCTGCTGGGCCGCACGGCACTCGCCGACGAGCCGTCCTGGGCGCGAGGAGTCGCCGACTCCGAGCTCAAGGCCGCGGTGATCGAGGACATCAAGGCAGGCGGCGAGCGCCCCACACCTCGCGAGGTCGAGCGGCGCTACCGCGACCAGATCGCTCAGCGGGAAATCCGCGCGACGATCGAAGCGGTACGCCGGGCAGGAGCCGAGGCCGACTACATCGCGGTCGACGTCACCGACCCCTATGCCGTCAGCATCGCGCTGGCTCCGCTGCGGGACCGGATCACCGGCGTGGTGCACGGCGCCGGGGTGCTCGCCGACGCGTACCTGATGGACAAGACCGGCGATGAGATCCACCGCGTGTTCCAGACCAAGCTCACCGGCCTGCGCACGGTCCTCGACGTGCTCGACGCCGATTCGCTGCGGCACCTCGTGCTGTTCACGTCCGTCGCCGGTCTGCTCGGCAATGCGGGCCAGGCGGACTACGCGGCGGCGAACGAGGCGCTGTGCCGGCTCGCGGCGAGCTGGAAGCGGCAGCGCCCCGACTGCCACGTCACGGCGATCGACTGGGGCGCGTGGGATGGCGGGATGGTCACGCCCGGACTCCGCGACCACTTCCAGGCCCGCGGCGTGCGGCTGCTGGATCCCGAGGTCGGTGCCCAGGCGTTCGTCGAGCAATTCGGCAAGGAGCATGCCGACGACGTGTGCGTGCTGGTGGGCGAGAACAAGTCGCTGTCGGCCGGCGGCCCGGGCGCGGTGGCCTCGTTCACCGCGCATCGCGACATCGCGACGCTGGCCGGAGACCCGGTGCTCGGCGCTCATGTCGTCGGCGAACACGCGGTGCTGCCCGCCACGTTCGGGCTCGGCTGGATGATCCACGTCGTGGAACGCGCGCACCCGGGACGGCGGGTCGTCGAGGTTCGTGATTTCCAGGTGTACAAGGGGATCCTGTTCGATGGCTCGCTGGCGGGCAGCCAGCACGTCGTCGTGGAGCCGGCCGGTCACGTGGACGGCAATGCCCTCGTGAAGGTGTCGGTGCGCACTGACACAGGCGCGGCGCTGCCGGTGCTGCACTACGCGGCGACGCTCATGCTCTCGACGGCGCTTGTGGACACTCCGCCGGTGTTCGGCTGGACACCCGGACCTCTGGGCGAAGGCCCGGAGAACGGACTCGACATCTACCGCGACGCCATCCTGTTCCACGGTCCGGAGCTGCAAGGCTTGCGGCGAGTGCTCCACCACTCGGACGATCGCCTGGTGCTGGAGTGCCGGCTTCCTGACACCGTGGTCGGCTTCGGCGCCTACCGGGGAGAACTGCACAGCCCGGTGCTCTGCGACCTGCTTCTGCAGGGGCCGTCGGTGCACGGCAACCGGCTGCTCGGGCAGGCCAGTCTCCCGCTGGGATTCGGACGGGCGGAGTACTTCGCGGCCCTGCCCGGCGACGAACCGTTCGTGCTGGTCGTCGACGACGTGCGACAGGCCGCGGCCGCCATCACGGTTACCGCCACGGCCTGCGACCAGCAGGGACGTGTGCTGCAGCGGTGGCACGACGTCGAGATGGTGGCGACACCGGAGATGCCGGAAAAGTTCCGCGAGGGAACCCGGCGGTGGCTGGCGGAATGAGCACGCACACAACGCCGAGTACACGCCGAAGCGCACTGGGGACACCCGGAGGAGAAGCAGCGATGAGCGACGAACTGGAGGGGCTGGGCTTCGACGGCGAGCCCTTCAACCCCTTCGCCGGGACCACCGGGGACCCGACAGGCGGGGCACCGGAGACCCTGCAGCGGACATCGGCGGCACGGCAGGCTCCGGTGACGCAGCCGCTGGCAGCCAGCCGGACCGCGGGAGCCAGCCACATCGCCGCGGTGGCACGGGAAATGCGCACTGCAGTCGCCAACGCGCACCGGAACGCGCTGCACGCGCAGATGTTGTTGCAGGCCAGGACGCTCAGCCAGTGCGGTGCGGCTCTCGCGGTACCCGCCACCGGGACGCAGCTCTTCGAGGTCGTCGACGGGCATATCCGCCCGATCAGCGTTCCGCGGTCGCTGCGGGCCGTGCCGTTCGTGACGACCGAAGCCCGGTTCAAACCGCTGGCCCGCAGCGAGAAGTCGCGGCTCGACCGGGACGATCTCGGCCGGCTGACCGAAGGAGACATGACCGGGGTTTTCGGCCCGGGCTACCTCCAACCCGGCTGCAACCCGTCGGTGAAGCTCGCGGCGGGGACGACCCTGCTGCTGGACGAGGTCACCCGGATCGAGCTGCGTGGCGGAAGCAGCGGACGCGGCCAGGTGGTCGCGTCGGCGGGTCCGCTCGACGGCACACCCGAGTCGCTGATCGCGGCCGCCCGTCAGGTCGCCGAGATCTTCGCGCTGTACCTGGGTTTGCACCTCTGTCTCGCGGACGCGACCTTCACACCCGGCGACGGCAGTGGCGATCCGGCGCGCAGCGAGGTCGAACTCGCCCGGCCCGGTCCGCTGCGTTCCGCGGAGATCCGGCTCGACGTCACCGACGTCGATCTCGTTCCCCGGCCGCACCTCCGCGTCAACGTGGAAGTCCGCTCCGGCGGCGCGGTGGCCGGGCGGGTCCTCGGTCTTTCCCTGGCACTCGTGGAGAAACCCGGCGTCCCGATCGGGCCGGCTCGCGGTGGCATCCTCCCGGCGTTCCTCGGAAGGTACTCCGCCGCCGGTGAGCAGACGGTGATCAGCGAGTTCCACATCGCCCACTTCGCCCGCGGCAGCCACGGGATCGCCTTCGGCCCGGAGTTCGCGCACTACTCCGGCCGCAGGGCGACCCGGGTGCCCGACCGGGGACTGACGCTGGTGGACCGGCTGGTGTCCCTGGACGGCCAGCGCGGCAAGCTCGACGGCGCGAGTTATGAGACCGAGTACGACTCGCCCGCCGATTCCTGGTATTACGCCGACACCGCCAACGCTTCCATGCCGAACATGGTCTACATGGAGACTTCGCTGCAGTCGGCGTTGTCGATCGGGTACTTCCTCGGGCCGACATTGTCCCATCCGGAAGCGCCCGTCAGCCTCCGCAACCTCGGCGGAACCGCGACCGTGCTGCGCGAGGTCGACCTGCGGGACAAGACGATCCGCCAGCAGTCCAAGTTGCAGTCGACCACGCTCAACAACGGTGCGTCGCTGCAGAGCTGCTCCTACACGATGCTGGTGGACGGCGAGCCGTTCTACGAAGGCGAGACCCTGTCCGGCTACTTCAGCGAAGCGGCCATGTCCAACCAGACCGGCCTCGACGCGGGCCGGAACGTGCCGACCTGGCTGGAGCAACAGCAACCGCGTCCGGCCACCCGCACGATCGACGTGGCCGCCCGCCGCGCCGACCCCTCGGCCCCGCTGTGCGCTCGCGACCACCTCGCGTTGCTGGATGACGTCCAGGTCGTCGACGAGGGCGGGAACTACGGGAAGGGCTACCTCCGCGCGGTCCGCCGGATTGACCCGGACGACTGGTTCTTCGCCCGGCACTTCCCACGCGACCCGGTGATCCCCGGTTCGCTGGGCGTCGAGACGGTCATCCAGGCGATGCAGGAATGGCTGCTGGACGCGGGACTGGGCGAGGGAATGTCAGACCCGGGATTCATTCTCCCGGTCGGTGCGCCGTCCACCTGGAAGTACCGCGGCCAGTTCCTGCCCACCGACGGTGAGGCCACCCTCGAAGTGCACATCAAAGACGTCCGCCGCGGGCCGGGCCGCGTGCGGGTGACCGGCGACGCCAGCATGTGGAAGCCGGGCCTGCGGATCTACGAACTCACCGACATCGCGGTCGAACTGCGCGAGGAAGGAGCACAGCCATGGTGACGCCGACCGGCGCGGTACCTGAGGTCGGGCGCGACGCGGGTTCGGTCCACGCGCACCTGCTGAACCTCGACCGGCCGTTCTACCTGGTCCGAGACGCCCACGGCATCGCCGCCGCGGGCAGCGCCGAGCATGCGCCGGGCGCCCAGGTGCTCGCCGCCGTGCCCCCGCTGCCACCGTCGGCGTTGGGGGACAAGCGGTTCCGCACCGCCCACGGTGTCCGGCAGCCGTACATGGCGGGCTCGATGGCCAACGGCATCGCCTCGGCGAGGATGGTGATCGCCCTGGCCGAGCAGGGTTTCCTCGCCTCTTACGGTGCGGCCGGGGTCGTCGCACAGCGGGTCGACGAGGAACTCGCGCACATTCGCGCCCGCCTGCGGGGCATTCCCTTCGCGTGCAACCTCATCCACAGCCCGAACGAGCCGGCGATGGAACGGTCGACGGTGGACCTCTGCCTCAAGCACGAGGTCCGCACCATCGAAGCGTCCGCGTTCCTCGACCTGACGCCGCAGATCGTGCGGTACCGGCTGGCGGGCCTGACCCGCGAGGCCGGCGGGAAGGTCGTCGCGCACAACAAGGTCATCGCCAAAGTCTCCCGCACCGAGGTCGCCGAGAAGTTCCTGCGCCCTGCACCGGAGGCCATGGTGCGGGAACTTCTCGCCTCGGGAGCGATCACGGCCGACCAGGCTGAGTGGTCGCGCCAGATCCCCGTGGCCGACGACGTCACCGCCGAAGCGGACTCCGGCGGGCACACCGACCGCCGGCCGTTGGTCGTGCTTCTCCCGGAGATCATCGCGGTGCGCGACCGCGTGCAGCGTGAGTTCGGCTACGGGCAGCAGGTCCGGGTCGGGGCGGCCGGGGGCATCGGCACCCCGGACGCGGCAGCCGCCGCGTTCGCCCTGGGCGCCGCCTACGTGGTGACCGGGTCGATCAACCAGGCCACGGTGGAGGCGGCGCAGTCGTGGGAAACCAAGCGGCTGCTGGCCGGGGCGGGCGTAACCGACTGCGACATGGCGCCCTCGGCCGACATGTTCGAGATGGGCGTCGAAGTGCAGGTCCTCAAGCGCGGCACGATGTTCGCCGCCAGGGCCAAGCGCCTCTACGACGTCTACCGGGCCCACGACGGGATCGAGTCGATTCCCGCCGCGGAGCGCGCCGGCCTGGAGGAGCGGATCTTCCAGCGACCGCTGGACGAGGTGTGGCAGGACTGCGTCAGGTTCTTCCAGGAGCGCGATCCCGAGCAGATCAGCCGGGCACACGACAACTCGAAGCGCCGGATGGCGCTGATCTTCCGGTGGTACCTGGGACTCTCCTCAGGCTGGAGCATCTCCGGCACCGAGGGGCGGGTGGCCGACTACCAGGTCTGGTGCGGTCCCGCGATGGGTGCGTTCAACAACTGGGTCGAGGGAACCTACTTGGCCGCCGTCGAGAACCGCCACGCGGCGGAGCTGGCCACCCATGTCATGCGTGGTGCGGCGTTCACGAGCCGGGTGAACCAACTGCGCCTAGCCGGCGCCCGGCTGCCCGCCCGCGCCTGTTCGTACGTCCCCGCACCCCTGGATTCCGGCGCTTGGAGGAATCAGGAGTAAAGCCATTGCGGCCCCCTCTTCATCGTCCGCTGCGGACACGTCCTGGCTGGTGTGCCCGGGCTGCTCGGCCATGGTGTACCTGGCCGCCGTGTTCGGAACCAGCGAGAAAAGCGTGGCGGAAGGCTTTCCCGCATGTTCACGAGGTCGGGCTACCGCTCCCGCGTCGAGTTGGCCGCAGCGATGCTCACCGGCGACTTCCCGACCGGATCGGCCAACGGGTCGTGGTGAACCGGATTCGCCGCACCCCCACCCGGCCTCATCTGCCCGCGTGGTCCGCCTCCGTTCGACGACGCGACACCAGGCCCACCGGGACGTCGCAACGCTCGGTCTGCGCCTCGGTCATCTCAACCAGATGGCCGTGCCGCCCGCGCCAGCCGAGCCCGCTGGTTCGTTGTTCTCGGGAAGCGATCAGCCCGGGCACGGCTGGTACTGGTTCCGGCGGGACCGGCCCGCGGAGTGGATCGGACACCGCTATCCGGCACCCGGGTGGGAAAAGCTGCTGCCGCGCATCGACATCGCCGAGGGTGGGCTGAGCCTCGTGCCGATCCCGGCCGGGCTGATGGTGCGCAGATCTGAGGCG
>NZ_JBFAKG010000135.1:0-20971 GCF_040655595.1 Saccharopolyspora sp. NPDC050389 | reverse complement strand
TCGTCCCGATAGACGAGGCGAACAGGCCGTTCGCTCCACCACCCCGAACGCACAAGCCGCCCTACTGCAACCCCACCCGACAACATCCCAAACAGGCTCTATAGCGACACAAAACGCACACGGGTACTGGCCTGGCGGAGCGCTCAGGTGGAGCGCTGGCCGTTCCAGGGTTCGAAGCCGGCGATCTCCGCGTCGGCCGGGGTGCGGAACCACACGTCGGCGACGATCTTGTCGTAGGCCGGTGATTCGGGGCTGTGGTACTGCCGGGACGCGGAGTGCCCCTTGATCATCGGCCCCGAGCCGCCCTCCCGCCCGGGCCGCGGCCCGGCGCCGGGTGTCCGCCTCGGCAGCGGCGGCGGCTCCGCCGCGCTGTCCGCGCCCTCCGCGCCACGGTCTCCGACCTTCGGGATCACCTGCGTCGCATCCGCTCCGACCGGCGGCACGTACGGCGTCTCCACCGCTCCGCCGCTGCGCGGCTCCACGGTCTCGAACAGCGACCGCAGCTGCCCGGACAACCGCGACTCCGTCGCGTCGTCCGAGTCTTCGAGCCGCCCGGAGATCCGCGATTCCGCGGGCTCCGCCTCCGGCCACGCCGAAATGTCGGTCGCGGGCTCCTCCGCCGGTGCCGTCGCCGCCGTCCGGTCCGCGGCAGGCCGTTCCACCGGCGTCTTCACGACAGGCGATTCGACCGGCGTCTTCACAGCGGGCGGTTCCACCGGCGCCTTCGCACCAGGCGATTCCACCGGCGTCTTCACGACAGGCGGCTCCACCGGCGCCTTCGCAGCAGGCGGCTCCACCGGTTTCACCGATGCCGTCGGCTCGTCCGCCTCCGGCTCCTCCGGCTTCGGGTCGCCCGCCGCCGGTGGCACGCGCGGCTGCACCGCGGTCACGGCGGCGTCGGCCGGGTCGGCTCCGTTCACGCGTTCGTCCCACTCGCGGAACCACGCGCTGTCGGGGTCGGGCTGTGCGGGGTCGGCCTTCTCCGGGGCCACCCAGGCGCGCGGGGCCCGGCCCCAGTCTCCGACCTCCGGCTCGTCCGGCCGCTCCCAGCGTTGCGGTGCGGGTTGCAGCAGGTCCAGCGGGGCGTTGCAGCCGGTTCGCTCGTCCTCTTCGTAGGCGTACTCAGCCTCCGGGTAGACGGCGGTGAGTTCGGCCAGTTGCCGGCGCAGCGGGCGGACGAAGAGCAGCCAGGTGATCAGCGCACCCAGTGCGAACGCGGCGAGGCTCCACAGCCACACCTGGGTGAACAGCCAGGTGATCACGAGAGATGTCCTCCTCAGACTCCAGCAGCGCCGCCAGTTCTCCGGGGGATACCTATCACGTGGCACCCCGGCCGCGGACCAGCTTGACCGGCTCGTGACACACGCGGGTGGTCCTTGCGCAACTTTCCGGGCACATCAGCGCCGTCGGCGAACGAGTCTTCCGGGCTGCCGCAGCGAACCGTGCGCTCAGCGGGTGCGCGCCACCACGTAGTCGACCAGCGTCGACAGCGCTTCGCGGGCCGGGACGTCGGGCAGCGAGGCGAGTTCCTTGCGGGCGTCGTCGGCGTACTCGTCCAGGGTGGCGCGGGTCCGTGCGAGCCCGCTGGACGCGCGCAGCAGCTCCAGCGCCTCGTCGACCTCGGCGTCCTCGGACAGCGGCCGGGACAGCAGGTCGCGCAGCCGCGGGGAGGTGTCCGGATCAGCCAGCGCGTACAACATCGGCAGCGTCCGCACACCCTCTCGGAGGTCGGTGCCCGGGGTCTTGCCCGACTCGTTGGCCGGCGAGGCGATGTCGATGATGTCGTCGGAGATCTGGAAACCGGTGCCGATGATCCGGCCGATCCGCTCCAGCGCGTCGATCGTCGCGTCGTCCGCGCCGGAGAACCAGGCGCCGAACCGACCGGCGGTGGCGATCAGCGAACCTGTCTTCTCGAAGATCACCTTCAGGTAGAACTCGACGGCGTCCTCGTCTTCGCCGACCCCGACGGTCTCCCGCATCTGGCCGGTGACCAGCGCCTCGAAGGTGCCCGCCATCTCGCGGACCGCGTCGCCGCCGAGATCGGCGATCAGCCGGGACGCCTGGGCGAACAGGAAGTCGCCGGTCAGGATCGCCACCGAGTTGTCCCAGCGGGCGTTGGCGCTGGTCGCGCCGCGCCGCATGGTCGCCTCGTCCATCACGTCGTCGTGGTAGAGCGTGGCGAGGTGGATCATCTCGATCACCGCGGCGGACTTGATCACCTCGTCCGCTGCGGGGTCGCCGAACTGCGCGGCCAGCAGCGTGAACAGCGGCCGGAACCGCTTGCCGCCCGCGTCCACCAGGTGCAGCGAGGTGCGGGTGGCGAACTCGAGGTCGCTGCGCACGGATTCGCGCAGGAGCCGCTCCACCCGGTCCATGCCCTGCCGCACCGAGTCGGCCAACGCCTCGTCGGCGATGTCGACGAACCCGCCCGATCCGCCCGTGGTCAGATCACTGATCGGGTCACCCGCTGACTTGCTCACGTCACCGTCGCCTTCGCTCCCCCGGATCGCCCTACGGGCGAGCACTCTACGACACGAAGCCGCCGACGTTCGCCCAGTCCAGCGCCAAAGTCGGCAGCACGCCCAGCAACAGCGTGACGACCACACCGAGCGTGATCGCCGCTGTCGTGAAGGCACCCGGCACGCTGACGGTGGGGCCGTCCGCGGCCGGTTCGCTGAAGTACATCAGCACGATGACACGAAGGTAGAAGAAGGCGGCAACCGCACTGGCCACCAGGGCCACCACCACCAGCGGGGCCATGCCGTCGGCCAGCGCCGCCTCGAACACCACGAACTTCCCGACGAAACCGCTAGTCAGCGGGATGCCGGCGAGGGCGAACAACAGGAAGGTGAACACCCCTGCGACCAGCGGCGAACGCTTCGCCAGCCCCGCCCAGTCCGAAAGGTGAGTTGCCTCACCATCGGCGCGTCGCACCAGGCTGATCACACCGAACACGGCGATCGTCGTGAACCCGTAGGCCAGCAGGTAGAACAGCGTGGCGGACAGCCCGCGACCGGTCAGCGCCAGCGAGCCGATCAGCATGAACCCGGCGTGCGCGACGGAGGAGTAGGCGATCATCCGCTTGATGTCGCGCTGCGTCAGGCCGAGCACCACGCCGATGACCATCGAGGCGATCGCGACCGCCCACAGCACGCCGCGCCACTCCCAGCTGGACGCCTGGAACGCGACCTGCAGCACCCGCAGAATCCCGCCGAACGCGGCGACCTTGGTGCAGGCGGCCATGAAGCCGGTGACCGCGGTCGGGGCGCCCTGGTAGACGTCCGGCGTCCAGGTGTGGAACGGGCCGACCGAGGCCTTGAACAGCAGGCCCACCAGCAGCAGGCCGAGCCCGGCGAACAGTAGCGTGTCCGAGCGGTCCGAACCGGCGGTGGCGTCCGCGATGGCCTGCAGCTTCACCGAACCCGCGTAGCCGTAGAGCAGGGCCAGGCCGTACAGGAAGAACGCCGAGGCGAACGCGCCGAGCAGGAAGTACTTGACCGCCGCCTCCTGCGACAGCAGCCGACGCCGCTTGGCCAGCCCGCACATCAGGTACAGCGGCAGGCTCAGCACCTCGAGCGCGATGAACATCGTCAGCAGGTCGTTCGCCGCGCAGAACACCATCATCCCGCCGAGCGAGAACAGGGCGAGCGGGAAGACCTCGGTGCGCATCCCCGCGACACCGGCGGCCGCGCGGGTCATCGCGCCCGGCCCGTCGGTCGCCCGCGACTCGGAGACGAACGCGCCGCCGGGCTCCACCGAGCGGTCCGCGATCAGCAGGATCGAGCCCAGGCCGAGCGCGAGGAGGGTGCCCCAGAGGAACAGCGTGGGCGGGTCGATCGCGAGGCTGTCGGACAGCGTGGTCACGCCGGTGACGCCCGAGCGGGCGTACACCGCCAGCGCCACCCCGGCGACCACGATCGCCACCAGGCTCAGCCCGACCTGGACCGACCAGCGCTGGTGCCGCGGCAGGAACGCCTCGACGAGGATCGCCAGGCAGGCCGCGCCGAGGATCACCAGGATCGGCGCGATGGCCGCGTAGTCGATCGGCGGGATCTCCACGGACGGCTGCTGCGCCAAGGCGCCCAGCCCCTGCGTCAAAGCACCCACTGTCAGTTACCTCCCTGCGAGGTCACGGGGTCGGTGACGCCGACCTCGCTCATGGTTGCCGCGACCGACGGGTTGATCACGTCCAACACAGGCTTCGGGTAGAAGCCCAACGCGAGCACCAGCACGATCAGCGGGGTCAGCACCGCGATCTCGCGGGCGCCGAGGTCGGCCACCCGCAGCCGGTGCGCGCCCGGCTTGTTCGGGTCGGTCACCGCGCCCGGTCCGGCTGCGGTGCCCAGCAGCGCGTCGCCGCGCACCGGGCCCTGCATCGTCCGCTGGTACAGCCAGAGCACGTAGACGGCGGCCAGCACCATGCCGATGGTGGCGAGCACCGTGTAGACCGGCTGCGTCTGGAACGCGCCGACCAGCACCAGGAACTCGCTGATGAACGAGTTCGTGCCGGGCAGCGACAGGGTGCTCAGCCCGGCGATCAGCAGCGTGCCGGCCAGCAGCGGCGCCACCTTCGCCATGCCGCCGTAGTCGGCGATCCGGGTGGAGCCGCCGCGCGCGATCACCATGCCGATCACCAGGATCAGCATGCCGGTCGCGATGCTGTGGTTGATCATGTACGACACCGCGCCCACCTGCGCCTGCGAGGTGAACGCGAAGATGCCCAGCGCGATGAAGCCGAAGTGCGCGATCGACACGTAGGCGATGAAGCGCTTGAGGTCGGTCTGGCCGAAGGCCTGCAGCGAGCCGTAGAGCACGCCGATCACCGCGAGCACCAGCACCAGCGGGGCGAGCAGCTTCGAGGCTTCCGGCGTGAGCGGCAGGCTGTAGCGCAGGAAACCGAAGGTGCCGACCTTGTCGAGCACGCCGACGACGATCACCGCGACGCCGATCGGCGCCTGCTGCGCCGCGTCCGGCAGCCAGGTGTGGAACGGGATCAGCGGTGCCTTGATGGCGAACGCGGTGAAGAACCCGAGGAACAGCCACACCTGCACGCTGGTCGGCGCTTCGGCGAGCACCGGCACCAGCGTCGCCCAGTCGAAGGTGCCGGTGCCGGTGACCTGCGCGGTGTAGACGTACGCGCCGATCGCCGAGGCCAGCATGATCAGGCCGCCGAGGAAGGAGTACAGGAAGAACTTCACCGCGGCGTAGGTGCGCTTCTCGCCGCCGTAGCCGCCGATGAGGAAGTACATCGGGATCAGCATGATCTCGAAGAGCACGTAGAACAGGAACAGGTCGGTCGCGGCGAACACCGCCACCGTCAGGGCCTGCTCCAGCAGCAGCAGCGAGAAGAAGCCGCCGTGGGTGCGCCCGGCCGGCAGCCGCTCGCCCCAGCTGTAGCCGAGCACCAGCGGGGTGAGCAGCGCGATCACCGCGATCATCACCAGCGCGATGCCGTCCACGCCGAGCGAGAGCCGGATGTCGAACGCCGGGATCCACTCCACCGAGCTGGTGAGCTGCAGCCGCGGGCCCGCCGGGTCGTAGGCGATCCACGCGGCGAGCGCGATCACCAGCTCCACCAAGGAGAACCCGAGCGCGGTCCACTTGGCCACCGCCGCGTTGCCGCGCAGCAGCGCCACCACCACCGACCCGACGATCGGCAGCAGGATCAGTGCGAGGAGCAGGGTCATCGGATCTCCTCCCGGAGCTCACTCAGCCAACTGCGGTGTCCATAGTGGACGTGCAGTTTCAGATGAAACCGCGGTCCGGGGCGCAACGAGGTCGTCATGTCGGGATCCCCACTGCCATCAGGGCGGCGATCACCAGGATTCCGCCGAAGAGCATGGACAGGGCGTAGGACCGGACGAAACCGGTCTGCAGCCGGCGCAGGCGGCCGGAGCTGAAGCCGAGGAATCCGGCGATGCCGTTGACCGCGCCGTCGACGCCCTTGCGGTCCACAGTGACCAGTCCGCGCGACAGGCCGAACGTCGGCCGCACCGCCAGGGCGTTGTTCAGCGCGTTGCCGCCCAGGTCCGCGCGCGCCGCGCGCACGATCGGCGAAACCCGCTCCGGGCGCTCCACCGGCACCGGCTTGCGCCCGACCACCAGCCAGGCGATCAGCGCGCCCAGCGCGGAGAACGCGACGGTCAGCACCGGGATCATCGCGTGCGGGATCGCGGTGTGCTCGGCCTCGTGCAGTTCGCCCAGCGACGGCGCCAGGAATCCGACCAGCCGGTCGCCGCCGGCGAAGAACATGCCCGCCGCGACCGAACCGATGGCCAGCACGACCATCGGCGCGGTCATCACCGCGGGCGACTCGTGCGGGTGGAAGGCTCTGTTCGCGCCCCCGGGCGCGTTCTCCGCATTCAGCTTCTCCCAGCGCTTCTCGCCGAAGAACGTCATCAGCACCAGTCGAGTCATGTAGAACGCGGTGATCGCCGCGCCCAGCATCGCCGCGCCGCCGAACACCCAGCCGCGCCAGCCCTCCTGGCCGAACGCCGCCTCGATGATCGCGTCCTTCGAGTAGTACCCGGACAGGAACGGGAAGCCGATCAGCGCCAGGTAGCCGAGCCCGAAGGTCGCGAAGGTGATCGGCATGAACCGGTAGAGGCCGCCGAACTTGCGCATGTCGACCTCGTCGTTCATGCCGTGCATCACCGAGCCGGCGCCGAGGAACAGCCCGGCCTTGAAGAAGCCGTGGGTGAGCAGGTGCATGATGCCCAGCGCGTATCCGGCCGGGCCGAGCCCGACGGCCAGCATCATGTAGCCGATCTGGCTGACCGTGGAGTACGCCAGGACCTTCTTGATGTCGTCGTAGGCGCAGCCGATGATGCAGCCGACCAGCAGCGTCACCGCGCCGACGATGGTGACGGCCAGCTGCCCGCCGGGCGAGAGCGTGAACAGCGGGTTGGACCGCGCGATCAGGTACACGCCCGCGGTGACCATGGTCGCCGCGTGGATGAGCGCGGACACCGGGGTCGGGCCCTCCATGGCGTCCGGCAACCACGCCTGCAGCGGCACCTGGCCGGACTTGCCGCAGGCGCCCAGCAGCAGCAACAGCGTGATGGCCAGCAGCACGCCCGGCGTGAGCTCGCCGGCGCGGGCGAAGACCTCGGTGTACTGCGTGGTGCCGAGGTTCGCGAACAGAAGGAAGATCGCCAGCGCCAGGCCGACGTCGCCGACGCGGTTCATCACGAACGCCTTGGTCGCCGCCGCGGCCGCCGACGGCCGGCCCTGCCAGAAGCCGATCAGCAGGTACGACGCCAGGCCGACGCCTTCCCAGCCGAGGTACAGGGTCACGAAGCTGTTGCCCAGCACCAGGATCAGCATCGCGGCGACGAACAGGTTGAGGTAGGCGAAGAACCGGCGGCGTTCGGTGTTGTCCCGCCCGGTGCGGCCTTCCTGGTCGTGCGACATGTAGCCGATCGAGTAGATGTGGATCAGCGCGCCGACGCCGGTGATCAGCAGCACGAACACCATCGACAGCGGGTCGATCCGGAGCCCGAAGTCGACCTGCAGGGCGTTCACCGGGATCCAGGAGAACAGGTGCAGTTCCCGCACCCGCCCGGTTTCCGCCGGGAACCCGAGGATCGAGCCGAACAGCAGCAGCCCGTACACGAAGGACGCGATCACGGTGGCGCAACCGAGGATGTGCCCCCAGCCGTTGGCCCGGCGCCCGGCGACGAGCAAGATCAGCGCGCCCAGCGCCGGGAACGCCACCAGCAACCAGGCGTTCTCCTGGATCCCGCCGGCCGCGCTGTCCACGTCCGGGCTGGTCCCGGTCAGGAAGGCAACGGAATTCATCGCCGCGGTAATCGTATTTGCCGTCACCACGCGCCCTCTCAGTACTTCAGCAGGTTGGCGTCATCGACCGAGGCCGAGCGACGCGTCCGGAAGATCGACATGATGATGGCCAGGCCGACCACCACCTCGGCCGCGGCGACGACCATCACGAAGAAGGCCATGACCTGCCCGTGCACCGATCCCTCGATGCGGGCGAAGGTCACCAGCGTCAGGTTGACCGCGTTGAGCATCAGTTCGATGCACATGAACACCACGATCGCGTTGCGCCGCACCAGCACGCCGACGGCGCCGATGGTGAACAGCAACGCCGACAGCAGCAGGTAGTAGGTGGGAGTCACTGCCGGACCTCCTCGGAGGAGACGTGCTCGGACTCGTGGCCGTTGTGCTGCGCCCCGTTCCCGTTGGAGTGCGGCGGGACGTCCGAGTTCTTCTGCTCGGGCAACGAGGGCGTCTCCTCGTGGTGCCCGCCGGTCAACGCGTGCGGATCGGGCCCCGGCCCCTGGCCGGCGACCGCGCGCCGCTCGTCGCCGAGCCGGTCCGCGGGCAGGTTCTCCAGCAGCTCGGACAGCGACTCCGGCGCCACCGAGCCGTCGGGCAGCAGCGCCGGGACGGCGACGGAGTTGGCCGTCGCGTACACGCCGGGCCCGGGCAGCGGCGACGGGCGGTTGCCGCGGAACCGGGCCTCGGCCCGCTCCTTCTGGCTCAGCCGCGGGCCGCGGCCCTTGCCGCCGTAGGCCAGCACCATCGCGCCCACCGCGGCGGTGATCAGCAGCGCCGAGGTCAGCTCGAACGGGAACAGGTAGTCGGTGAAGATCAACCGGCCGAGGCCGCCTGCGCCGCCGCCGGTCGGCGTCCAGGGGTTCAGCGGCGCGGCGGGCGTCACCTCGGTCAGCGCCCGCGCCAGGCCGGACACCAGCAGCGCCGCCAGGCCGAGGCCGCCGATGCCGGCCCACAACCGCTGCCCGCGCAGGACTTCGACCACCGAGTCGGACGAGTCGCGGCCGACCATCATCAGCACGAACAGGAACAGCATCATGATCGCGCCGGTGTAGACGATGATCTGCGTGAACCCGAGGAACGGCGCGCTCTGCGCCATGTAGAGCACGCCGAGGCACAGCATCGTCAGCACCAGCCACAGCGCGGAATGCACCGCGTTGCGGGCGAACACCATGCCCAGCGCGCCGACCAGCGCCAGCGGTCCGAGGATCCAGAAGGCCACCGTCTCGCCGGTGCCCACCACACCGATGGGCGCCTGCGCGAGGAACTGCGCCGCTTCGATGGTCATCTCCCGGCCTCCTCGTGCCCGGACTCGACCGTCTCATCCGCCGGGACTCCCCGGTCTCGCGCCAGTTCCGGCCCGCGCACGTAGTAGTCCTGCTCGTCGTTGCCGAGCCGCATCGGGTGCGGCGGCTGCTCCATGCCGGACAGCAGCGGCGCCAGCAGGTCCGCCCTGGTGTAGATCAGGTCCTGGCGGTTGTCGTCGGCGGTCTCGTACTCGTTGGTCATCGTCAACGCGCGCGTCGGGCAGGCCTCGATGCACAACCCGCAGCCGATGCAGCGCAGGTAGTTGATCTGGTAGTCCTTGCCGTAGCGCTCACCGGGCGAGAACCGGGCCTCGTCGGTGTTGTTGCCGCCCTCCACGAAGATCGCGTCGGCCGGGCACGCCCACGCGCACAGCTCGCAGCCGACGCACTTCTCCAGCCCGTCCGGGTGCCGGTTGAGCTGGTGGCGGCCGTGGAACCGGGGCGCCGGGATCTTCTTGACCTCGGGGTACTCCTCGGTGACGACCTTCTTGAACATGGTCGAGAAGGTGACGCCGAAGCCCTTGATCGGATCAAACATTCCCATGAGGCGCCTCCTCGCCTTCCGGACCCGCGACCTCGCCCGCAGTGCGGTCGGCACCGCTGCGCACCGGGGTGCGGCGCGGCGGGGTCTCGGGGACTTGCAGGTCCAGCGGCGGAATGGGGTATCCGCTGCCGGCGAGCGGGATCTCGTCGGCGTCCTTGGCCGGTTTGCGGTCCGGGATCAGGAACGTCGCCGCCAGCAGGATCGCGATCACGACGCCGCCGCCGATGAGGAACTGCTGCGAGCTGACCGCTTCCTCGTTGCGCAGCGCGCGGATCACGGTCACCGCGATGATCCACACCAGGCTGAGCGGGACCAGGAACTTCCAGCCCAGGTTCATGAACTGGTCGTAGCGCAGGCGGGGCAGCGTGCCGCGCAGCCAGATGAAGAAGAACAGGAACGCCATCGTCTTGCCGAGGAACCACAGCACCGGCCACCAACCGGTGTTGAGCACCCCGTCGCCGATCAGCGACAGCGGCCACGGCGCGTGCCAGCCGCCGAGGAACAGCGTGGTCGCCAGCGCCGAGACGGTGACCATGTTGATGTACTCGGCGAGGAAGAACAGCGCGAACTTCAGCGACGAGTATTCGGTGTGGAACCCGCCGACCAGCTCCGACTCCGCCTCCGGCAGGTCGAACGGCGCGCGGTTGGTCTCGCCGACCATCGACACCAGGTAGACGACGAAGCTGAACGGCAGCAGCAGGAAGAACCAGCCGTCCTTCTGCGCCTCGACGATGCCCGAGGTGGACAGCGTGCCCGCGTACATGATCACCGCGACGAACGACAGGCCCATCGCGATCTCGTAGGAGATCACCTGCGCCGCCGAGCGCAGCGAGCCGAGCAGCGGGTACGGCGAGCCGGAGGCCCAGCCGGCCAGCACGATGCCGTAGACGCCGATGGAGGCGCAGGCCAGCACGACCAGCAGGCCGACCGGCAGGTCCACCAGCTGCAGCGCGGTCGGCTCGCCGAAGATGGTGACCTCGGGGCCGATCGGGATCACCGAGAACGACACCAGCGCGGGCGTCGCGGAGATCACCGGGGCCAGGAAGTACACCCACTTGTCGGCCAGCACCGGCCGGATGTCTTCCTTGAACGCCAGCTTCAGGCCGTCCGCCAGCGATTGCAGCAACCCGAACGGGCCCGCCCGGTTGGGGCCGGGCCGGTTCTGCATCCGGCCGATCACCCGGCGCTCCGCCCAGATCGTCAACAGCGTCATGACGACCAGGAAGACGAAGATCACCAGGACCTTCAGCAGGATCAGCCAGAGCGGATCGTCGGCGAGCAGTTCCGCGGTTCTGGTCATGCTCTCCCCCCGTCGAGGTGGGTCGTGCCGCCGTGGCCGTTTCCGGCGGCGGGAGACATCGCCGTGGTGGCGGCGATGTCGACGACCGCGCCGTGGCCGACGCCCAGCGTCCGGTGCACCTTCGAGGCACCGGAGTCGGCGGGCAGCCACACCACGTCGTCGGGCATTTCGGCGAGCTCCGCCGCGAGCACGATCGCGCCCTTGGCGGTGCGGATCTCGATGCGCTGCCCGTGGCCGAGCCCGATCCGCTGCGCGGTGCGCGGCGAGAGCATCGCGACGGTTCTCCGCGCGGTGCCGGCCAGGTTCGGTTCGTCGGCCTGCATCGATCCGTTGTCGAGCAGCTGCCGCCAGGTCGCCAGCACCGCTTGCCCCGCGCCGGGGCTCGGTGCCGCTGCGGGCGGCTCGTCCGGTGCGGGCAGGCCCGCGCCGAGGTGCGGCCCGACGCGTTCGAGTTCGGCGAGCGCGGCGGCCGGGGTCTGCGTGAACAGGTCCACGTCCATCTCCACCGCGAGGGTGTCCAGCACCCGGCAGTCCGGCAGCGCGCCGGTGCCTTCGATGGTGGTGCGGAACTCGCGGTGGCGGCCTTCCCAGTTCAGGTAGCTGCCGGCCTTCTCGGTGCTCGGCGCGATGGGCAGCACCACGTCGGCGTGTTCGGTGACCGCGCTCGGCCGCAGCTCCAGGCTGACCACGAAGCCCGCACGACGCAGGGCCTTCTCGGCGAGCGCCGGGTCGGGCAGGTCGTTCGGGTCGACACCGCCGACGACCAGCCCGGAGAGGTCTCCGGCGGCCGCCGCGTTGAGAATTCCGGTGACGTCGCGGCCGGCGTCGGCGGGCAGGGCGGCCGGGGCGAGGCCCCAGTGCCGCTCCAGCTCGGCGCGGGCCTCCGCGTCCGCCACCGGCCGTCCGCCGGGCAGCAGCGTCGGCAGGACGCCGACCTCGATCGCGCCGCGCTCGCCGGCCCGGCGGGGAATCCAAGCGACGCTCACGCCGGTCCGCCGCGCGGTGCGCAGGATCTCCGAGTACAGCCCGGGGATCTCCGCGGCCCGCTCGCCGACGAGGAGGACCGCTCCCGACTGCCGCAACGCCTCGTCCACATCGGACGGGAGTTCGCGCAGCGCCGCGGCCTCACCGCCGGGCACGCACGGCACCAGCGATCCGGTGCGCACCGGCCCGCCGTCGTGCGCGATGACCGTCGTCTTCTCCACGCCCGGCGAAGCCCACGACGCGACGTGGAACACCTTGGTGCCGCCCTTGCGAGCCGCCTTGCGCAGCCGCAGGAAGACGATCGGCGATTCCTCTTCCGGCTCGAACGCCACGCACAGCACCGCGGGCGCGGACTCCAGATCCCGGTAGGTGACGCCGTTGCCCGGGCTGGTGCCGACCACAGTGGACTCCAGGAACCGCAGCTCCTCGTCGGAGTGCGGTCGGGCCCGGTAGTCGATGTCGTTGGTGCGCAACGCGATCCGCGCGAACTTCGAGTAGGCGTAGGCGTCCTCGACGGTCAGCCGGCCGCCGGGCAGCACGCCGACGCCGCCTGCGTCACGCGCCTCGGCCAGTCCCTTCGCGGCCGCCTGCAGCGCCTCGGTCCAGGACGCTTGCCGGAGCTCGCCGTTCTCCCGGATCAGCGGCCGGGTGATCCGGTCGTTGGCGGTGGCGTAGCGGAAGGCGAACCGGCCCTTGTCGCAGATCCACTCCTCGTTGACCTCCGGGTCGTCACCGGCCAGCCGCCGCATTACCTTGCCGCGCCGCCAGTCGTTGCGGATCTCGCAGCCGGACGCGCAGTGCTCGCACTGGCCGGGCGTCGACACCAGGTCGAACGGCCGGGACCGGAACCGGTAGGCCGCGCTGGTCAGCGCCCCGACCGGGCAGATCTGGATGGTGTTGCCGGAGAAGTAGCTCTGGAACGGCTGCTGCTCGCCGATGCCGATCTGCTGCAACGCCCCGCGCTCCAGCAGCTCGATGAACGGGTCGCCGGCCACCTGCTTGGAGAACCGGGTGCAGCGCTGGCACAGCACGCAGCGCTCCCGGTCCAGCAGCACCTGCGAGGAGATCGGCACCGGCTTGGCGAAGGTCCGCTTCGTGTCGTGGAAGCGGGACTCCGCCCGGCCGTGCTTCAACGCCTGGTTCTGCAGCGGGCACTCGCCGCCCTTGTCGCAGATCGGGCAGTCCAGCGGGTGGTTGATCAGCAGCAGCTCCATCACACCCTGCTGCGCCTTGTCCGCCACCGGCGAGGTCTGCTGCGTCTTGACCACCATGCCGTCGGCGACGGTCATGGTGCAGGACGCCTGCGGCTTGGGCATCGGCCGCCCGCCCATCTCGACCTCGACCAGGCACTGCCGGCAGGCCCCGGCCGGGTCGAGCAGCGGATGGTCGCAGAACCGCGGGATGGTGATGCCCATCCGCTCGGCGGTGCGGATCAGCAGCTCGCCCTTGGGCGCCACGACCTCGATCCCGTCGATGGTCAGGCGGACGTAACCCTCCGGAACCGGACGGGTTTCAGCTTCTGGTGCCACGGTCATCGGGCCGCTCCTACAAGTGCGGAGTCGCCGGTCTTGTTCTTCTCACACAACGCGAGGAACTCCTCGCGGAAGTACTTGATGCCGCTGACGATCGGGCTCACCGCGCCGTCGCCGAGGGCGCAGAACGAGCGGCCGAAGATGTTGTCGCAGACGTCCAGGAGGGTTTCGATGTCCTCCTCGGTGCCGTGCCCGTCGACCATCCGCTCCAGCACCTGCGCCAGCCAGTAGGTGCCCTCCCGGCACGGCGTGCACTTGCCGCAGGACTCGTGCTCGTAGAACTGCGTCCACTTCATCACGGCCCACGGCACCGAAACCGTCTCGTTGAACACCATCACCGCGGTGGTGCCCAGCATCGACCCGGCCTCGGCCGCGCCCTCGAAGTCCAGCGGCACGTCCAGGTGCTCGGCGGTGAACATCGGCGTCGACGAGCCGCCCGGCGTCCAGAACTTCAGCGGGATGTCGTCCTTCATGCCGCCCGCCAGCTCCAGCAGCTCCCGCAGCGTGGTGCCCAGCGGCGCTTCGTACTGGCCGGGCCGCTCGACGTGCCCGGAGATCGAGTAGATCTTCGGGCCGGGCGACTTCTCGGTGCCCATCTTGCGGAACCACTCGGCGCCGCCGTTGACGATGAAGGGCACCGAGGCGATCGTCTCGACGTTGTTCACCGTGGTCGGGCAGGCGTAGAGCCCGGCGGCGGCCGGGAACGGCGGCTTCAGCCGCGGCTGCCCGCGCTTGCCCTCCAGCGAGTCGAGCAGCGCGGTCTCCTCGCCGCAGATGTAGGCGCCCGCGCCGGCGTGCACCACGATGTCCAGGTCGAAGCCCGAGTCCAGGATGTTCTTGCCGAGGTACCCGGCCTGGTAGGCCTCGCGGACCGCGTTGTTCAGCCGCCGGATCGGGTGCAGCGCCTCGCCGCGCACGTAGATCATGCAGTGGTTGGCGCGCATCGCGTAGCTGGCGATGATGCAGCCCTCGATCAGCGAGTGCGGATCGGCCATCATCAGCGGGATGTCCTTGCAGGTCCCCGGCTCGCCCTCGTCGGCGTTGATGACGAGGTAGTGCGGCTTGACCGGCTCCTTCGGCATGAAGCTCCACTTCACCCCGGCCGGGAACCCGGCGCCGCCGCGGCCGCGCAGCCCGGCTCCCTTGACCAGCTCGATCAGCTGGTCGGGGTGCGCCTTCAGCGCCTTGCGCAGCGCGGTGTAGCCCTCCAGCTGCTCGTAGGTGCGCAGCGTCCAGGAGGTCGGCGACAGCCACCGCTTCGTCAGGACCGGGGTCACCGGGCTGGCGCTGGACTGGCTGTTGGTGGATTGGGTCATGGCCACCCTCACTTCTTCTCCGGCAGCGGCGGGAGTTCCGCGCCATCGGGCATGCTCGGCGCGGTCCAGCCGCGCTCGTTGGCCAGCTGCGCGCCGCGCACCGTCTCGACCGCCGACGACGACCCGGCCACAGTGGACTCCAGGTCGTCGAAGAAGCCCGCCAGCTGGCGCTCGGCGCCGCGGAAGTCGGAGAGCTCGGGACCGCGCGTCGGCGCCGGCTTCTCCCCGCGCTGCAACGCCTTCACGAGCTCCAGCGCCTGCTCCGGCGTCTGGTTGTCGAAGTACTCGTAGTTGACCTGCAGCACCGGGGCCAGGTCGCACGCGGCGAGGCACTCGGCGTGCTCCAAGGTGATCGAACCCTCTTCACCCGGCGTCCCGGCGGTCTCGTTGTGCCCGACGCCGAGGTGCTCGCTGACCTTCCGGTAGATCGCGTCACCGCCGAGCGCCGCGCACATGGTGTTGGTGCAGACGCTCACCAGGTGCTGGCCGCAGGGCTTGCGCTTGTACATGGTGTAGAACGTCGCGACGGCGCTGACCTCCGCAGTGGACAGTGCCAGCTGCTCGGCGCAGAACTGGATTCCCTCGGCGCTGACGTGCCCCTGCACCGACTGCACGAGGTGCAGCATCGGCAGCAGCGCCGACCGGGACTCCGGGTACCGCGCGATGATCTGCTTCGCGTCGGCCCGCACGTCCTCGCCGAACACCGACGTATCGGCGGTTTCGTGAACCGCTTCTTCCGTCGTGGTGAACTCGAACTGCTCGGTCATCGATCCACCCCGCCCATCACCGGGTCGATGGAGGCAACCGCCGCGATCACGTCGGCCACCAGTCCGCCTTCGCACATCGCGGGCATCGCCTGCAGGTTCACGAAACTGGGTTCCCGCACGTGCACCCGCATCGGCCGGGTGCCGCCGTCGGAGACCACGTGGTAGCCGAGCTCGCCGCGCGGCGACTCGATCGGCACGTACACCTGGCCGGGCGGCACGTCGAAGCCCTCGGTCACCAGCTTGAAGTGGTGGATCAGCGACTCCATCGACTGACCCATGATCTTGCGGACGTGCTCCAGCGAGTTGCCCATGCCGTCCGGGCCGATGCTCAGCTTCGCCGGCCACGCGATCTTCTTGTCCTCCACCATGTGCGGGCCGGGCTCGAACTTGTCCACGCACTGCCGGATGATCTTCAGCGACTGGTGGATCTCCTCCAGCCGCAGCAGGTACCGGGCGTAGCAGTCGGCGTCGGTGCTGGTGGGCACCTCGAAGTCGTACTCGTCGTAGCCGCAGTACGGCTGGATCTTGCGCAGGTCCCAGGCGAGCCCGGCGGAGCGCAGCAGCGGGCCGGTGACGCCGAGCTGCAGGCAGCCGTCCAGCGGCAGGTAGCCGACGTCCTTCAGCCGCTGCTTCCAGATCGGCTGGCCGGTGAACAGCTTGTCGTAGTCCGGCAGCCGCTTGTCCATCACCTGGATGAAGTTCAGGATCTTCTCCCGGTAGTCCACCGGGAGGTCCTGGGAGACGCCGCCGGGCCGGATGAACGCGTGGTTCATCCGCAGGCCGGTCAGGTACTCCAGCAGGTGCAGGACCTCTTCGCGCTCGCGGAAGCCGAAGGTCATGCCGGTGGTCGCGCCCAGCTCCATCGCGCCGGTGGCCAGGAACACCAGGTGCGAGGAGATCCGGTTGAGCTCCATCAGCAGCACCCGGAACACCTGCGCCCGCCGCGGCGCCTCGATGCCCAGCAGCTTCTCCACCGCCATGCAGTAGGCGGCCTCGTTGTGCAGCGGCGCCAGGTAGTCCATCCGCGTCACGAAGGTGACGCCCTGCGTCCAGGTGCGGTACTCGGTGTTCTTCTCGATGCCGGTGTGCAGGTAGCCGATCACCGACCGGGCCTTGGTGACCGTCTCGCCTTCGAGCTCCAGCACCAGCCGCAGCACGCCGTGGGTGGACGGGTGCTGCGGGCCGAGGTTGATGACGACCCGCTCCTCGCCGGCCGTCTCGTCGATGAACTCGTCCCAGTCGCCGCCGGTGACGGTGTAGACCCGGCCCTCGGTGGTCTCCCGCGACTCCGCCTCGCCCGGGTGGACGTGCGGGTCGCCGAGGCCGGTGTCGGCCAGTGGTTCGGTAGTCATCTCCAGCACCTCTCCGCGGTGTGCTGCCGTCCGCCGATTTCCGTTGAAATCGCGGAATTCCCGGATATCGCGGCTGTCACGAGTACGCCCTGCGCTGGTCCGGCGGCGGGATCTCGGCGCCCTTGTACTCCACCGGAATCCCGCCGAGCGGGTAGTCCTTCCGCTGCGGGTGGCCGTCCCAGTCGTCCGGCATCAGGATCCGGGTCAGCGCCGGGTGTCCGTCGTAGACGATGCCGAACATGTCCCAGGTCTCGCGCTCCTGGAAGTCGGCGGTCGGGTACACCGGCACGACCGACGGCAGGTGCGGGTCATCGATTTCGAGCGCGACCTCCAGCCGGATCCGACGCCGGTAGGTCATCGATGTCAGGTGGTACACCGAGTGCAGCCGCTGCGGCACCTCGGGCCCGTAGTCCACGGCGGACACCGAGCTGCACAGCTCGAAGCGCAGCGCCGGATCGTCCCGCAACGTCCGGCAAACCTCCAGCAGGTGGTCCCGCCGCACGTAGAAGGTGATCTCGCCGCGATCCACGGTCACCTGCTGCACCGTGTCCGCGGGCAGGCCCTGCTCGTTCAGCGCGGCGAAGAAGTTGTCGGCGAACTCGTCGAACCAGCCCCCGAACGGGCGCTCCGCGGCGGGCGGCACGTAGGCCGGCAGGTGCAGGCCGCCGTAGCCGGAGGTGTCACCGGTGCCGCGAACCCCGAACATGCCCTGCCGGGCGCGACCGGAAACCGGCGCGGACTCCCGCCGGGCCGGGTCCACCGCCCAGGACTGGGATTCATTGTCTGCCAACCGAACTCACCTGCCCGCTTTGAGCTCGCGGGGGCGCTTCGGCGCTGGGTCCAGCGCCCCCAACGACGGATCGGAACCCAACTCCCGGCGCTGCGCGGCCTGCTGCCGCTCGGCCCGGCGCCGCTGCGCCCAGTTCTTCGGCGCGTACCGCTCGGAGGACGGGATCATCGGGGTGCGCTCGCCGCTCTCCAGCCTTAGCTGCGCACGCTTCGCGTTGATCGGCTCGTCCATGATCTTGGCGTGCAGCTTGAGGATCGCGTCCAGCAGCATCTCCGGCCGCGGCGGGCATCCCGGCAGGTACATGTCCACCGGCACCACGTGGTCCACGCCCTGCACGACCGCGTAGTTGTTGAACATGCCGCCGCTGGAGGCGCACACGCCCATCGCCAGCACCCAGCGCGGCTCCGGCATCTGGTCGTAGATCTGCCGCAGCACGGGCGCCATCTTGTTGGTCACCCGGCCCGCGACGATCATCAGGTCGGCCTGCCGGGGGGTGGCGGAGAACCGCTCCATGCCGAAGCGCGCGATGTCGTAGCGGGAACCGCCGACGGTCATCATCTCGATCGCGCAGCAGGCCAGCCCGAACGTCGCCGGCCACATCGACGTCTTCCGCGTCCAGTTGACGAGCTTTTCCACGTTGGCCAACAGGATGCCGTTCGGCAGCTGCTCTTCGAGCCCCATCTCCGGCACTCCTTCCCGCGTCGCTGCGGCTAGTCCTTGGAAGATCGTGTTGTCGTCTTGCTTGGCGGTGCAGGTAGCGGAACCTCAGAGCCCTTCTCGGCTGTGGGATCCCCGACTTGCGCATGCCCAGTGCGGTGAGTGCATCTCAGCTCTCCGATCCGTGCGCACCAGCTACCTCCACTCAGTTCCAGTCGAGGCCGCCGCGGCGCCAGACGTAGACGTAGGCGAAACCGACGGTGGCGATGAAGAGCACGATCTCGACCACGCCGAACATGCCCAGGGCGTCGGCGGAGACCGCGAACGGGTAGAGGAAGACCATCTCGATGTCGAACAGGATGAACAACATCGCGGTCAGGTAGTAGGCGACCGGCATCCGGCCGCCGCCGATGACCGGCTGCGGCGACGGCTCGATGCCGCACTCGTAGGCGTCGAGCTTCGCCTTGTTGTAACGGCGGGGACCGACCAGTGGCGCGATCGCGACGGAAAACACCGCGAACGCGAGCGCCAGCGCGAACAACAGCACCAGCGGGATGTAGGGATCAAGCACTCCGCTGCCCTCCTTCGGCGGCCCCCGCCGAGATGCAGAACACATCTACGACATCGGTGCGCACTCTATGCGGTCGACCGTATCGACTCCGTAGTGAGGCGAACCTAACTTTGAGACGTCCGGCACACTGCTCGGGACATCTGACCAGACTCGCGCGGTCAAGCGCTAGGGGTCAGCCGAGTAGTGGTGCTGATCACACGATCCATGGCGTCGCCGCCCTTCTCGTCGTAGAGATTTGCCAACAGCTTCAACACGAAACGCATCAGCGTCGCCCTCGGCAGACCATGCTTGGTGGCCACCTTCATGACGGTGGGATTGCCAATCAACTTGCTGAAGATGTTGCCCATCCGGAAGTAGCCGCCGAGCGCCTGCTGCACCACCGTCGGGTACCGGCGCAGCGCCTGCTCCCGCGAAAAACCCGCCGGCCGGGCGAGCGCGTGCACCACGCATTCAGCCGCCAGCGCGGCGGATTCCATCGCGTAGGCGATGCCTTCGCCGTTGAACGGGTTCACCATCCCGCCGGCGTCGCCGACCAGCAGCAGACCGTTGCGGTAGTGCGGCATCCGGTTGAAGCCCATCGGCAGCGCCGCGCCGCCGATCTTGCCGGTGGCGTTCTCCTCCCGGAAACCCCACTCCTCCGGGGTTCCGTCCAACCAGGAACGCATCAGCTGGCGGTAGTCCGTCTTGCCGTAGGCCTTGGAGGTCGACAGGATGCCGAGCCCGACGTTGACGGTGCCGTCGCCCATCCCGAAGATCCAGCCGTAACCCGGCAGCAGCTTCGGCTCGTCGGGGTTCGAGCGGTCCCACAACTCCAGGTGCGACTCCAGGAAGTCGTCCTTGGTGCGCGGGCTCGTGTAGTACCGGCGCACCGCGACGCCCATCGGCCGGTCGTCGCGCTTCTCGATGCCCACCGACAGCGCCAACCGAGCCGAAACCCCGTCGCAGGCCAACACCAACGGCGCGCGGTAGGTCACCGGCGTGCGGTCCGGGCCGGTCTTCGCCTCAACGCCGACGATCCGGCCGGTGCGCTCGTCGGTGATCGCACCGGTCACCGTGGTCTGCTGCAGCAGCCGGGCACCGGCGCGCTGCGCGTTGCGGGCCAGCAGGTCGTCGAAGTCGTTGCGGGGGCGGACCACTCCGTAGGGCGGGAAGGCGGCCAGACTCGGCCAGTCCAGTTCCATCCGCACGCCGCCGCCGACGACGCGCAGGCCCCGGTTGTGCAGCCAGCCCGCTTCCTCGCGGGTGTCGATGCCCAGGTCGATGAGCTGCTTGACACCTCTCGGGGTGATGCCGTCGCCGCAGACCTTCTCCCGCGGGAACACGCTCTTCTCGAGAAGCAGGACGTCCAGGCCCGCGCGGGCCAGGTACGTCGCAGCCGTCGATCCGGCCGGTCCTGCTCCGACGACGATCACCTCGGCGTCCTCGTCCGGTCGGCGGCGGCTGGTGGCGCTGGTCATGACACTCCTTGATCCGGTGCAATGCGCGGCGCGGCCCGCTCGTCCCGGTGGACCGCCCCGGGAACCCGCTTGTGAACGAGTTCACTAACTCCCGAGTCTAAGCCGGACGAACCTCGCGATCGAGCCCTCGAACTACGCCACCCGAGTGACCATCACCCCAGTTAGGGCGCCCGGACTGGGCCAACCGGGTGACCTTCGCGCCCCCGCGGAGGACGCGACGCCGCCGCGTTGCCACCACGGCCCGAAGAAGTGATTTTTCCCAGGTGAGGAGCACTTTTTACCAACTGGGGAGTCCCCCGCGAGCCGGGACAGCGCTCGATCGCCCGTCCTGTGCCGCCCCCAACCGCTCACTCAGCGGAGCCAGCCGGCCCTGGCGCCCACCACTGGCCGCAGGCCTCGCCCTCGCACCAGCAGCCTTCGCTCTGCGCCCTCTGATGTTCCGCGAGGCGCTTGCCGCGCGGTGGTGTAAGCGGGCACCGAAATAGAAGAAGGGCCTCTTTTTCTTCTGGTAACCAGAAGAAAAAGAGGCCCTTCTCAAATAGTGTGTCGGCGGTGTCTTACTCTCCCACACCCTGTCGAGTGCAGTACCATCACCGC